>NZ_JARESX010000042.1:0-62695 GCF_046026435.1 Paraburkholderia sp. RL17-381-BIF-C
CCGCCCGCGTCTTTTGTTTATAAGACACCCCACAAACGGGGGGCGCTGTTTCGGTGGGGGCCGGGGCGCGGTGCCCGCGCGTGCGCCCCCACGGCTCACCTGGACACGGCCTTGAAATAAGACATATTTTTCGGGGGTTGTCATGACCATACATTTCAAGCGCGCCGGCGCGGCACAACCGGCGCATGAAGGCACCGCGCGTTCGGCCGGCGCCACTTATCAACGCCACCTGGCCGCGCCGCGCGCCATGTTCGCCGCGCCGCCGGCCGATCTGCTGACGCTGGTCATTGCCGAAGCAATCAAGCGTAAGGCGCAGGCGGAGATCCAGCGCGAGGCGTTGCGTGACGCGATGTATGAGATGCCGGCATCTCCGGACCGATACCACGATCGCGGGGCGGACATTCGCCCCTCCGATTCCGACGAATAATCAGAACATAGACCGTTGTCGCGGTGGCCACGGCAACCGGACGGCGGCTGAGCGGCGGAGAGCCGGCATGATCGACATCTTCCTGATTTCATCCAGCATGGAGCGCGCGCCGCAAATCGTCGCGCGTCTCGAGGCAAGCGGCGTGGCCTACCGGCTGCGCACCGCTCACGGTTCGGCCCGGCAGGTGCGCGCGCACGCCCGTGCGGTCCGCAGCGCCGAGCTGCTGATCGTCGACGATGTCGATCTGAGCGCGCGTGACCTGGACGGCATCGAGGAGGCGCTTGCCTGCACGCCGGCGCTGCATTGCGTGCTGATGACGCCGGCGCCATCCACGGCATTACTGGGCGTGGCGATGCGTGTCGGCGTGCGGCACGTCCTGTCGTGGCCGCTCGACGCCGACGAGCTCACCACCATCCTGATTCAGGTCGAGGCGCGAAAAAACGCGAGCGGACGGCGCGCCGGACGTGTCGTCTCGCTGGCTTCGAGCAAAGGCGGCAGCGGCACGACGCTGATTGCCGTGAATCTCGCCTATTCGCTCGCCGCGCTGAGTAACCGGCGTGTGCTGCTGATCGACCTGAGTCAGCAATTCGGCGACGCCAGCCTGCTCATGGCCGACAAACCGCCGCCCACCACGCTTGCCGATCTCTGCTCCCAGGTGGAGCGCCTCGACGCCGCGCTGCTCGAATCTTGCGTGATGCATGCCCACGCAAATCTCGATGTGCTGGCGGGCGCAGGCGATCCGCTCAAGGCCGCCGAACTGCTGCCGGCCCAGTTGGCGCGGATTCTCGCACTGGTGCGCGAGCGTTACGACGCGGTGTTGATCGACATTGGCCAGAGCCTCAATCCGCTCACGATCCATGCGCTCGACCACAGCGATGTGATCTGCATGGTGGTGCGCCAGAACCTGCTGTACCTGCACGGCGGGCGCCGCATGCTCGATATTTTCAGGGAACTGGGTTATCCGGCGAGCAAGGTGCGGGTCGTGGTGAATCAATACGACAAGAACGCCCAGATCAACCTGCCGAAGCTCGAACAGACGCTCGGCGCGAAGGTGGCGCATCAGCTTCCGCGCGACGACAAACAGGCCAACGAGGCGCTCAGCCGCGGCGTGCCGCTGGTGACGTCGGCTAAAGACAGTACGCTCGCGCAAGGCATCAGCCTGCTGGCGGACATGCTCTGGCCGTCCAGCGCCGAGCGCCGCAAAGGCGTGCTCGGCCGGCTGTTCGCGTCGCGGCCGAATACGCCGCCGCAGCTCAAGCCGGGGCATTGAACTCCACGGGTCAAGCGCGATCTGCTACGTGTTAGCAGGGAATTCGCACGCGCGTGGCATGATCCTGAGTGGAAGGACGCACCGGGTGAAAGTCCGGCCCGCCCGATCCGCCCGATCACTCTCGAGAGCGCCACCGTGAGCGCCGCATCGACCATGCAAAACGAGTTCAACGGTCTCAACGATATCGCGTCGATCCTGTCCAATCCGATTCTCAACACGGATTCGTACAAGGCGTCGCATTACCTGCAATATCCGCCCGAAGCGTCGGCGATGTTCTCGTACATCGAATCGCGCGGCGGGCGCTACGACCGCACGCTGTTCTTCGGCCTGCAGATGCTGATCAAGGAGTACTTGTGCCGCCCGGTCACGCCGGCCATGATCGATCAGGCCAAGGCATTCTTCACGACGCACGGCGAGCCGTTCAACGAAGCCGGCTGGCGCCACATCGTCGAACACTACGGCGGCTATCTGCCGGTGCGCATTCGCGCGGTGCTGGAAGGCTCGGTCGTGCCGACGCACAACGTGCTCGTCACGGTCGAGTGCGACGATCCGCAAGTGTTCTGGCTGGCTTCGTATCTGGAAACCATGCTGCTGCGCGTGTGGTATCCGATTACGGTGGCGACGCAAAGCTGGCATCTACGTAAGACGATCCGCGACTATCTGCTCAGGAGCAGCGACGACCTCATGCAATTGCCGTTCAAGCTGCACGACTTCGGCGCGCGCGGGGTGTCGAGCGCGGAGTCGGCGGCGATTGGCGGCGCGGCGCACCTTGTCAGTTTCATGGGCTCGGATACCGTGCTCGGCGTGGTCGCGGCGAACCACTACTACAACGAGGCGATGGCGGCGTTTTCCGTGCCGGCAGCGGAGCACAGCACGATCACCTCATGGGGACGCGAACGGGAAACCGACGCGTTTTGCAACATGATCGCGCAGTTCGGCAAGCCGGGCGCGATCGTTTCGGTGGTGTCCGATTCCTACGATCTGTTCGCCGCGCTGCATGCCTGGGGCACGGAGTTGAAGCAGGCGGTGCTCGACTCCGGCGGCATGCTCGTGATCCGGCCCGACTCTGGCGATCCGCGCACGATCGTCCTGCAAACCATGCAGGCCCTGGAGGCGTCGTTCGGTTCGTCGGTGAATGGCAAAGGCAGGCGCGTGCTCGACAACGTGCGCGTGATTCAAGGCGACGGCGTGAATCCCGACTCGATCGAAGCGATCCTCGCCGCCATCGACGAAGCCGGTTTCGCGGCGGACAACATCGTGTTCGGCATGGGCGGCGCGCTGTTGCAGCAGATCAACCGCGACACGCAGCGCTTCGCGATGAAATGCTCCGCGATCCGTTTAGGCGATGAATGGCACGACGTGCTCAAGGACCCGGTCACGGACGCCGGAAAGCGTTCGATGAAAGGGCGGCTCACGCTGCTGCTGAATCGCCATACCGGCGAGTATCGAACCGCGACGCTACCCATTGAGTGGAACGAACGCACGGTCGAAGGCGATTGGGAAGAGGCGCTGGTGACGGTGTTCGATTCCGGCAAGTTGCTGATCGACATGTCGCTGGCCGAGATCAGGAGCCGGGCTCACGCGCACGAAGCCTGACGCGAGCCGCTCGCTTGCCAGACCGCAACGCCTGAAGCGCGGAAGTCGATCCTGCACGGCGCGCCTTCGCGTAGCCGGGTGTCTTCATTGGCCATGTCGAACCGGACCCCGGCAATATTCACGCGGACATAGCGCTCGCCGCGCCGCAATTCGACCGCGTCGACCACGCCGGCATGCATGCCGTCGTCCGTCACGTGAATGGCGTGCGACGACACGCGCCACATGATCCGCTCGCCGGCGTCGAGCGCGAGCCCGCTGTCACCCGTGCCGATCACGAAGCCCGGAGCGATCTCCACGTATGCCGAGGCGCTCATCACCCCTTCGCCGACGTTGTGCAAGCCGAGCAGGGCGGCCACCCGCATCGACGCCGGCCGCTCGAACACGGCGTCGATCGGACCCGCTTGCAACACGCGGCCCTGTTCGACGACCAGCACTTCGTCAGCCAGCAAAGCGGCTTCATCCGGATCGTGCGTGACGATGATCGTCACCGCCGCGATCTCGCGCTGCAAGGCGCGCAACGACTGCTGCAAGCGGCGCCGCCGCGGCGTATCCAGCGCGGCGAACGGCTCGTCGAACAGCAGCAGTTCGCTATGCCGGGTCAGCGCGCGCGCGAGCGCGACCCGCTGGCGCTGGCCGAACGACAATTGATGCGGCAGGCGCGCGACCAGTTGCGCGAGACCCAGATGATCGAGCCAGTAACGCGCGCTGGCGGGATCGGCATCGACGGGGAAGGCCAGTTGCCGCGCTACCGTCATATGCGGAAACAGGCCGTAGTCTTGCGGCATATAACCGATCTGCCGACGCTCGGGCGGCAGCGTGTCCAATTGCGTCGTGCCGAGCATTACATTGCTCGACGCGTTGGACTCGAGCCCCGCAATCAGCCGCAGCGCCAATGACTTGCCAGAGCCGGACGGCCCGATGATCGCAAGACGCCGCGTGAGCGGCGTCCATGCAATGTCGAGATCGAACGCGCCGAGGCGGCGCCGCAAATGGAAGGCGAGGCGCAGGTCCGTGGTGTCGCCGCGGCTCGCGCTCAGGTCCGTGCCGGGTTCGAGCGCGTCGTCGCCATTTTCGGTTCGTGGGAGTGCGCGCTTCTGCCGAAGGCTGTAAATCGACAATGCCGCGCAGACGATCGCGATGCCAAGCGTAGGCAGCAGCAAGGGCATCATCGCCGGAAGGCCCTGGCCGCCGAATACGACATATGTATAGACCGGCAACGAATACGGGTGATAGGCGACCATCACGGTCGCACCGAATTCGCCGAACGCGCGCAGCCACGCGAGCGCGAGTCCCGCGCGAATCGCCGGCCACGCCACCGGCAACATGACCCGGAAAAAGCGGCTGGCGGCGTGATGGCCGAGTGTCGCGGCCACGTCGTCGAGTACCGGATCGACGGCGGCGAACGCGGATTTGGCGGCGATGATCAGGAACGGCGCGGCGACGAAAACTTCCGCGAGCACGATGCCTGCGAACGAATCGGTCAGCATGCCGTGAGTCAATTGACCGACCCAGCTATACGAGCCGAGCAGAAACAGCAGCAGCACGCCGCTGGTGAGCGGCGGCAACGCCAGCGGCAACTGCACGAAAAAACCGAGCAGCGCCACCTTGCGCGAATTCGAGCGCGCCAGAAAATAGCCGAGCGGCATGCCGCCCAGCAAAATCGCGAGCGAGGCCACGCTGGCGCTCGCCGCCGAAACACCGACTGCGGACCACGTGGCGCGCCAGTCGACGTTTGCCCAATCCGCCGCGCCGAGCTGCGGCACACTCGCGATAAACGGAGCGCACAGATAGACGGCCAGCAGCGCGGCTAGCCACAGCAGCGGACGCGCAGCGGTGCGTTTCACCGCGCTTACCGCGTGGCGGCGTCGATCACGGCTTGCAGCGACGGCGGCATGGCCTGCAGGTTGCCGCTCACGGTCGGTTTGATGACGTCCACGCCATGTTGCTTCAGCAACTCGCGTCCTGTTGCGCTCAACAGGAAGTCGGCGAAGCTGCTCGCGCCTTCACGGTTCGGCGCGTCGCTGAGAATCGTCAGCGTGTAGCTGGCCTTGGCCTGCAATTCGGGCGCCGGGCGGAGCGCCGGAATCTTCAGGTCGGATGTTTCGGTGGAATAGAAAAAGCCGGCGTCGAGCTGGCCAGATTGCAGGCGGCCAACCAGCGTTTCCTCAGGCAAGACCTGCTCCGGGTTCTCCGCTGCGCCAAGCGTCTTTTGCACGAGGTCCGGCTGATGGTAGAGCTCGGCCGCCCTGTTCATCATCTCGACGGTGAATGCGCCTTTGGGGTCGAGCTTCGGATCGGTCCGGCCGATGCGGATGCCCGGCTCCTGCAGCACCTCGTCCCAGCGTTTGGTCTTGAACTGCGCGGCGAACCGGCTCTGCGGGTTATAGCCGATCATCAACGGCGATTCGGCGAAGTTCACATACCACGTAACGTGATCGCCGTTCGCCGCGCCCATCAGACTGTCATTCACCTTGGGGCTCGCGCTGATAAACACGTCGCCGCGACGCAGCTTGCCCTTGATCTCGTTGGCGATCTTGTTCGAGCCCGCTGCGTAGCCGCGGAAATGCTGGCCGGTGGCCTTCTCGAATGCCGGGCCGATGCTGCGCTCCATCAGATTGACGAGCGAGCCGGCGTACAGCACGTTGACCGTGTTGTCCTGCGCCAACGCGGGCGTCGCGGCCACGATGCCGGTGACAGCCACGAGTGGAGCAACGAGAGAAGCGAGCAGCTTGCGAATCATGCGACGACCCCGAAACGTTATTAAGAGCGCTATATTACGACGTCGGCGCGTTGCACGCCTTGCAGCCCCCACTGATTGCCTCGTTTGAGCAGCATCGTCGCCGGGTTGTCCGGATTGTGAAGACTACGGACACTGTTTCCCCGGCCCCCGCTGACGGCTATCCGGCCAGGTGGCAGCACCAGGCGGTTCGTGTATGCTTTCGCGCATGGCCGACACCCCCAAAACCAAATCCGCACCCGCGGCAAAAAAAGCCGCGAAGGCGCGCCCCGAAGTGCGCTTCAGAATGCGCATTCGCAGCGCAGACGCGGTCGCTCTCGGGCCGGGCAAAGTCGACTTGCTCGAAGCCGTGCGCGAATTCGGCTCGATCTCGGCGGCGGCGCGCAGTCTCGGTATGTCGTACCGGCGCGCGTGGCTCCTGATCGACGAGCTGAACCGTTCGCTCAAGTCGCCTGCCACGCATTCGGAGCAGGGCGGGCAAAGCGGCGGCGGCTGCACGCTGACTTCCGTTGGCGAAACCATCATTCGCCTGTATCGCGACGTCGAAGTCGAGGCGCAGCGAAGTTGCGCGAAACAGATTGCCGAGCTGACCCGGTTGATCCGCTCCTGAACGGTTGAGTCTTTCAGGCGTTGCTAGCCGTGTCGCAGGCAAAAAGCCGAAGACGGCGGATTGGCGAGTCGCGCGAGATTCTCGGGGTTCAGGCGGCCCATCAATTCGACAAAGCTCGCCACGCTCGCCGTACGTAGCGGGCGATAGTCGATCTGGTGGCGCTCGCACACGCGTTTGAGCGTATTCATCGAATCATGATCGACGCAGTCAACCGGAAACACCACAAGATCCGCTCCCGGCAATGCCGCGGCAAGCAGGCCTTTGCGGTCTTCCACGCCGCCGTCGTGCACGACCAGATCGCCGCCGGCCGCTTCCACCAGCCGCTTGAGCGCGGCGTTGGAGCCTGGCCTTCCGCCCACATACACGATCCGTTTGCCGCGTACGCTGTCGAGGCTCGCCGCGCGCGCGCCCGGTCCACTCGCTGCGTCGGCGGTTGCGTGCTCGAGGGCGTCGCATTCGCTCTGGACCAGCTTGAGCAGCGTCAGCGTTTGATCGTAGCGCTTGCGCAGCGCGAGCGCCGCGTCCTGTTCCTGGAGCACCCGTTGCTCCGCGGCCTCGCGACGGTTCGTATGCAGCGCGACACGCTGATCGGCATCAACCAGTTTGTCGCGTAGCCGGTGTATCTCGGCTTCGAGACCGGCGGTGTCGGCTGGTATCTGACGGGGTGTCCGTGCTGTGAGCCGGGCGATCTGCTCATCGAGCGCGGCACGCGACGCGTCGTGTTGCAGGGTGAGTTCCTGCATGCGGCGCTGCTGCTGTTCAATTTTGTCTCTCAAGGCGGCGTTTTCCTCTTCGAGCGCGACCAGCCTGCGAATGTCCGCGCGATTGGCGGCGCCCACCAGATGCGACAGCATGTGCAAGTCGCCGAACGCCTTCTGGCGCACGGGCATGGTTGCACAGGGATGCGTCATTAACGCCCAATAGGCCGGTGGGATTTCGCCGCTTTTCAGCGCCTCATCCCAGCGATCGAGCAGGTCCGCGTCATTGGTGGCTTTGTCGAAGCGGCGGATCGCGCCGGCATAGTGGTCGTCGAGCAGCTTATGCAGCGCTTTGGCGGCCGCACCGCCTTCGATCGCGAGTTCGACCGCCGCGTGATGAATCTCCAGATCGCTCGCGTCGTGGCGATCGAGTCCCGTGAATTTGGGCACCAGCTTGCGCAATTCGTGCGTGCCGAGACACGTGCCGATGATCGAACAATGCAGATGGCTGTCGAGTTCGCCGAGGCGCGCGCGCCGTTTGGTATTCGGGAGCGACACCTTGCCGGGCGTGCAGCACGGATCGGTGCCGCGCATGCCGGTCACGGCAAGCTCGTCGCCGGAGAGTTTCAGACGCGTGGGCTGGGCGAGGCGGAACGGGGGCGTGTGCATGGGAATCTCGAATCCGGTTTGGTCAGGCGGATTGAATGTGCGTGCAGAGCGCGTCGCGCACTTTCGCTGCGCGAGCGTGGGTACCGATATATTCGGAAGGATATAACGGTGGGCGAGAGAAAGCGTTCATCTGTGGCAGTCGCGATTCAGTCGTTCGAGCGGGCGAGGGCGGGTTCGGCGGTGCGCAACTTGCGTCGGTCCACGGTGGCGTCTGTCGTGCCTGGGGCTGCGGCGCGTTTGCCGGCTGCCGGAGCCAGTTCGCCCGCCGCCCATGCGTGCTGGTCGAGCACATGCGCGACGCACAGGCCCACGAAGGCCGCATCGAGCCGTTCGAGTTCGGCGACCACCTTGCGTAGCGCCGCGAGGTCGTTGCTGAACGTGTCGGAAAAGATCGCGTCGCGCAACTGTTCGGCGCAGCGTGCTTCTTCGATCGTCGCTTTCAGATCGCGCAGACGCACGAACGCCGCGGCTTTCGCCTGCTCGGCGAGGACCGATAGCAACTGGTTCAGCGAGTGCGAGCCGGACGTGCCGACCGAGGCGAAATTCCACTGCTCGTCGGTCAGCATGAGGACGAAGCGCTGCACGCTGCCGTAGAGGCGCCGGTAAGCGTCGACGACATCGCGGATCGACTCGGCGCGACCGCGCTCGGACGCCGACTTCACCGCGACGATGGTCGACGAAAGCTCGTTCGGCAAGCGCGCGAGGCGTCCTGCTGGGGCGGATGAAATGGATCGGCTGCGCACCGCTACTGGCTCCTGCTTGCTTGTTTTGCTTCGTCGCGCGCGGCGGGGAGGCGCGATGAAAGACACGCCGCCACGCACTACGAAGCCTACCGTGATATTCGGCAGGATATAATGAAAAGCAAAAGGTGTGTTGAATAGACGCCGTTTCCCGATGCATTACGCCAGATTTGAATTGCGATCGGCGAATCGCGCGATCCCAACCTCGGTCGGCCTGCTCTCGCCAGCCGCCCTCTGTTCGGCACCGCGCTCTGCCGCGCAGCGCGGCGTCGAACGGATAGGCGTGCCGGGCCGCCCACGTGGGTCCGGTTTTCCGATATCGTGTGCTGCGTGTCCGTCGCCGAATTTTCGCCGGGCCGCTTTCCGGATCGCATTCACGACCGGGCAACGCAAAACGTCAAAACAATGAGCCATCCCAACACCGAACTGATCCAGCGTTTCTACACGGCGTTCCAGCAACGCGACGCCGAAACCATGGTGGCCTGTTATGCCGACGACGTCGTCTTCAGCGACCCGGCGTTCGGCGAGTTGCACGGCGACGAAGCGCGCGATATGTGGCGCATGCTGGTGGCGCGCGCGCAAGACTTCTCGCTGACGTTCGAAGGCGTCGAAGCGGACGACCGTCACGGCCGTGCGCACTGGGTGGCCAGTTACCTCTTCAGTCAGACGGGTCGTGCGGTGGTCAACCGCATCGACGCCCGGTTCGTGTTCCGCGACGGCCGTATCGTCGAACATCGCGACAGCTTCGATTTGTGGAGCTGGACCCGTCAGGCATTGGGCCTCAAGGGAACGCTGCTCGGCTGGTCGCCGCTCGTGCAGCGCGCCATCCGCGCCCAGGCGAGAAAGGGGCTCGACCTTTACCGGCGGCGGCAACGGCGCGCGTGAGCCGCGCGTCGCCTTCAGGCCGAGGGCGGCGCGCTTGCTATCATTCAGCCACGTGATGCTGTATTTCTTCAAGCGGACGAACGAGGAACGTTATGCCAGTAGTGGATGCCGCATGGGAAGAGTGGCTGAGCAGCAACGTGGCGCGCGGCTGCAGTCCGGATTCGATGATCGACGCCATGGTGCAGGCCGGTTTCGCCACAGATGCCGCGCGCCTCGCCGTGCACAAAACCTTCGGTCTGAACCCGGCCAATGCCGCCTTTGCCGCGGCCGCCGCGACCGAGGCGGCGCTAGCCAAGGCCGCGCCGCAAACGTACCAGTACGACGATCCGCCCGTCGCGCGCGGCAACGTGATCCGGGCGTACGATCGTGACGTGCGCGTGCTGATGCGCTGCGAGCGGCCACAGGTGATCGTGTTCGGCGACGTGTTGTCGCCGGATGAGTGCGCCGAGATGATCGAACGCTCGCGGCATCGGCTGAAACGGTCCACCACTGTGAATCCGGACACCGGCAAGGAAGACGTGATCCGCAACCGCACCAGCGAAGGCATCTGGTATCAGCGCGGCGAAGATTCGTTTATTGAGCGGATGGACCGGCGCATATCGAGTCTGATGAACTGGCCGGTCGAAAATGGCGAAGGGCTGCAGATTCTGCATTACGGCACGACCGGCGAATACCGCCCACATTTCGACTACTTTCCGCCGGATCAACCCGGCAGCGCGGTGCATACCGCGCAAGGCGGCCAGCGCGTGGCCACGCTGGTGATCTATCTGAACGACGTACCCGACGGCGGCGAAACGATCTTCCCGGAAGCGGGCATGTCGGTCGCGGCACAGCAGGGCGGCGCGGTGTATTTCCGCTATATGAACGGCCAGCGTCAACTCGATCCGTTGACCTTGCACGGCGGCGCGCCGGTGCTCGCCGGCGACAAATGGATCATGACGAAGTGGATGCGCGAACGTGCTTACGGCTAGCGCACGCGCACTCCGCGCAGCCGCCTGAGCGGCGCTAGCGGATTTGCTCGCCGGCCTGATTCGTTGTGGTGTGGTTCGCCCGCGCCGTGTTCAAGCTGTCTTGTAGACGTCGGGGTTATGCAACTCCATATAACGCTCCGGATTCGCCGGTGCCCGGAAGCCATGCGGCTCGTAGACGTGATGCGCGTCCGTCGTCACCAGCATGATTCTCCGCAAAGCCTGGAGCGAGGGGCTCGCGAATACGTGCTTCATCAATGCGGACGCATATCCCTTGCCGCGATAGGCCGGCAACACGAAGACATCGCACAGATACGCGAAGGTCGCTTCGTCCGTAATCAGGCGCGCGAACGCGATCTGCCGGCCTTCGATATAGCCGCCGAAACATAGCGAGCCCGCGACAGCCCGCTCGAACGTCTCGCGCGGCATGCCCTTGGCCCACGCGGTTTCCTGCGACAGGAACGTGTAGACCGTTTCCATCTCGAGATCGGCCTTGTTGCTCGAAATCGTCAACTCGTGTGTGTGCACTGTGTCTCTCCGCCTGTTTTGTCGAAGCGTGCCGCCGTCAACCTTTCGCCGGATCCTCGCTGCCGCGCGACCCGCCGCCTATGCTCTGGCCGGCATTGCGCGCGAGACCCATGTAACCGGTCACGGATACCAGTGTCACGACGCCCGCGAACAGGAACGCGAGGCGAAAATCGTCGAGTGTGAACAGGCGGCCGGTGGTCTCGCCGTTGAAGAAGGCTGCCGCGCGCAACGACACGGCGCCGAATGCGATGCCGAGGCCGATCGTCATCTGCGCCGCCGCGCTCCATAGCGTGCTGGCCGCGCTCATCTGCGGTTGGGCGACGTCAGCGTAGGCCAGCGTGGCGAGTGTCGAGAACTGCATCGAACGCGCCACGCCGTAGACGAATACGACGAACAGCACCAGCACGAGCGGCACGTTCGGCGTCAGCAACCCGCACGCGATGATGAACACACCGGCCACCGTCACGTCGACGATCGACACCATGCGGAAACCGTAACGCTGCAGGATGCGCGTGGTCAGCGCCTTCATGCCGAGATTGCCGAGCGCGCTCGCGAGCAGCAACAGCCCCGACTTGAACGCCGACAAGCCAAAGCCGACCTGGAAGAGCAGCGGCATCAGATAAGGCACCGCGCCGATGCCGATGCGCGTGAACGACCCCGTCACGACGGTCACGGAGAAGGTCGGGATCTTCAGCGTCGAGACATCGACGAGCGGATGGGGATGACGTTTCGCGTGCTGGAACGCCACCACGCCCATCAGCAGGCCACCGAGGATGATCGCGCCGGCGACCCACGGATTCTCGCCGGGCTGGCTCGCCAGTTCCGCGCCATAGAGAATCGCTGTCAGCGTTGCGCCGCTCAGGAGCAGGCCGACCACGTCGAGCGGCTTGCGTTCGGTGCCGCGCAGGTTCGGCACCAGCACGAGCGCGATCGCCATGGCCGCGAGGCCGAATGGCACGTTGAGCAGGAAAATCCAGCGCCACGACGCGTAGGTGGTGATGAAGCCGCCGATCGGCGGCCCGACCACGGGAGCTGCAATTGCCGGCCATGTAATGGTGGAAATCGCCTGCATCATGCGGCTTTTTTCGGTGCTGCGGACCACGATCAGGCGGCCCACCGGCACCATCATCGCGCCGCCCATGCCTTGCAGCAGACGCGCGGCGGTGAACTCCACGACGTTCTGCGAGAGACCGCACAACACGGAGGCTACGGTGAATATGCCGATCGCGCTGAAGAACACCGTGCGTGAGCCGCAGCGGTCGGCGACCCAGCCGCTTGCCGGAATGAAGATCGCCAGCGCCAGCATGTAGGCCGTCATGCCGAGGCTGAGACTGTTGGGACCCACGCCGAACGAGTGCGCCATCTGCGGCAGCGCAGTGGCGATCACGGTGGTGTCGAGGTACTCCATGAAGAAGGTGGCGGCGACGATATAGGGCAGCCAGCCGACATGCGCGTTGCGCGTATCCGTGCCGCTCATTGCGCTGTCTCCGCCGCGCTGCGTGCCGTGTCGTGCGAACGCCGGTGGGCGTCGATGCGGTGAGCGCGCCGGTGCGTTGGGCGCGATGGTTTGGCCTTCATGTTCTTGCGACTACCTTTCGAAAACGTGTTTCCGGCATCCGCGTGAGGCGGACGAGCGACGCGCGCGCAGCCGCGTTTGACGCGCCCGCGAAACCATCCTGGATGGCACGCGAGCGCCAGCCCTGAATCCTAACGCAATAAATGGCGCCACACCGAAGGTGAGGACGGTCGCCGCGCATCACGCAGGCGGCGCACGGGGCATGCCTGCAAGCCGGCCTGCGCCCCTCTACCGGAAACACTGCTTTCTATAAACCGCTCAGTCTTTCGCGGCGTACTCGCGGTCCAGCTTGTCATACAGCGGCTTGTTGACGAGCCGCTGACGTTCGCTAAACGGCGCGACGAGCGTGGCGTCCTCGTCGAGGCGGCCATTGCTCTTCAGCGTGCCGAGCGCGCGCTGCATGCCGAGCACCGCGCTTTGCAGCGCCGCATTCGCGTACAGCACGATGCCGTAGCCGAGCTTGGCGAGCGCCTCGCGCGATTGCACCGGCGTCTTGCCGCCAATCACGATATTGATCAGTTGCGGCTTGTCGAACAGACCCGGCAGACGCTCGATGTCGGCGAGCGATTCGGTCGCTTCGATAAACAGAATGTCGGCGCCGGCTTCGATGAAACGATGGCCGCGCTCGATTGCGTCCTCGATACCGTGGACCGCGGCCGCGTCCGTGCGCGCCATGATCTGCAGATTGCCGTCTTCGCGGGCATCCACGGCTGCGCGAATCTTGCCGACCATCTCGCTTGCGCTCACCACTTCCTTGCCGGCGAAGTGGCCGCATTTCTTCGGCATGATCTGGTCTTCGAACTGGATCACGTCGGCGCCGCTACGCTCGAGCACGCGCACCGTCTGGCGCACGTTCAGCGCGTTGCCGAAGCCGGTGTCGGCGTCGACGATCAGCGGCAGCGCGACCGCGTCGCGAATTCGCGCCGTGTGTTCGGCCACTTCGGCAAGGCCGATGAAACCGAGGTCGGGCAGGCCGAGCGACATATTGGTGACCCCCGCGCCCGTAATGTAGATCGCCTCGAAACCGGCGTCCTCGATCACGCGCGCGCTCATCGCGTTGAAGGCGCCAGGCACGAGCAGGCCCTGGCGTTGGTTGACTTTGGCGCGGAAGGCGGCGCGGCGGGTAGCGGAAGTGCTCATGACAGTGTGTCTCCAGAAGGAAAAGGCAGGGCGTAGTTGTGCAGGAAGCGTGCCATTTCGTCGTCTCGGCGATTTGGTTCGAACAATCAACAGGTTAGCTGGAAAGCCGAGGCGTGACGGTTGGTGGCACAATGGAGCCCGTGTTCCGTGGAACGTTTCATGGAACGTTTCAGAAAAGAACGGAGCGCTGCTGTGTCCACTTTCCCGTCGTCCCTCGCGAATGCCGATCCGGGCCGCCCAGGCGTTGCATTGGTGAGTATCAGCCGGTTGCAGTCGCTTTGCGAGACCGTCGCGCCGCGCTATGCCGGGCGCGCGAAATTCTTTTCGGTTCGGGAAGGCTACGGCGCCGCCGTCACCGCCTTGCAGGCTTACGTGGACGCGGGTTCGGTGGACGTCGTGCTGGCCGCCGGCTCGAACGGCGCGTACCTGCGCGATAACCTGAATGTGCCGGTGGTGATGGTCAAGGTGAACGGCTTCGACGTGCTGAGCGCGATCACCCGCGCCACGACCAGCTGGCCCAACGCGCAGATCGGCCTCGTCCTGCACGAAACGATCTCGCACGAACTGGCCGACCTGAGCGCGTGGTTGAAAGTCGGCCTGAAACAGCGCGCCTACCGTTCGATCGACGAAGTGCGGCTCGCGGTCGACAACCTCGCCGCCGAAGGCTGCAGCGTCATCATCGGACCCGGCATGGCCTGCGATTTAGCCCAGCAGGCCGGCCTCGCGAGCGTGTTCCTGTATTCGCTGGGCGCGGTCGAGGAAGCGTTCGAGCGCTCAGTGGAACTGGCGCGCGTGAGCCGTCAGAAGGAATCGAAACGCGTGCGCCTGAATACGATCGTCGCGCATCTGCGCGACGGCGTCGCCGCTTTCGACGACGCCGGCCAGGTCGAGGCCGTCAACCCGGCCATGCTCGATCTGCTCGGCATCGACCGCGAGCGGGACGTGTCCGCGCAAGTGGAGCGCGCCGTCGGGCCGCTGCTGCGCGAGACGCTCGACCATGACCTTCCCATCGAGGAGCGTATCGAGCAGATCGGCGCCCGCGCGCTGATCGTCAATTGCGTGCCGATCGTCGAACAGGGCGTGCGCTCCGGTTCCGTGGTGACGCTGCAGGACGCGCTGGTCGCGCAGCGGATCGACCGCTCGCTGCGCACCAGCCAGCGGCCGAAACATTTGGTGGCGCGGCATCAACTGGACGATCTGATCGGTGACTCGGCGGCGCTCGGCCGTGTGCGGCGGCTCGCGCGCGCAGGCGCGGCGCACGACGCGACCGTGCTCCTCAGCGGCGAAAGCGGAACCGGCAAGGAACTGGTCGCGCAGGGCATCCACAATGCGAGCCGGCGGCGCGGCAATCCGTTCGTCGCGTTCAATTGCGCGGCGCTGCCCGAAGGGCTGATCGAGAGCGAACTGTTCGGCCATGAGGAAGGCGCGTTTACCGGCGCGCGGCGCGGCGGCAAGCCGGGCCTGTTCGAAATCGCCCATACCGGGACGATTTTCCTCGACGAAATCGGCGAGATGCCGGCGGCGCTGCAAAGCCGTCTGCTGCGGGTTCTGCAGGAGCGCGAGGTGATGAAGCTCGGTTCGGGACGCGCCACGCCGGTCGACGTTCGAGTGATCGCCGCCACGCACCGTGACCTGCACGCGCTGGTCGAGCAGGGCGGATTTCGCGCGGATTTGTATTTTCGTCTGAATCTGCTTCAGATAGAATTGCCGCCGCTACGCGAACGTCGTGAAGACGTCCCGCAACTGGCGCAGCACTTGTTAAGCCGCAGCGCGCTCCAATATGGGTTGTCGGAGGCCGCGGTGGAGAGGGTGCTGGCGTTTCTTGCGCCCCTGTTCGCCCGCTACGCGTGGCCCGGCAATGTCCGGGAACTGGAAAATCTGTTGACGCGCGCCGCGATCTATCCTGGCGGCGCTGCCGGCGAAGCCGATGAGGATTGGCAGGCGGTGTTTCCGGAATTCGGACGCATGGAGCAGGCGACGGCCGGCAAAGCGAGCATAAGCGGCCCGAATGGCTCGAACGGCACCGCCGAAACCGCCCCGGCCCGCTCGAGCCCGACCCGCGAGGACGTTCTGGACGCTCTCGAAAAGGCTGGCGGCAACCGCGCAGCGGCAAGCCGGGCGTTAGGAATCGGCCGCACGACCCTCTGGCGGCTCATGAAAGACCAATCCACGGCGTGATAGCCCGCGAGAGCTGATAAATAGCGTAAGACTATCGCCATCATTAAAACAATCCGCTTTACCTATTAAGCGACGTCTGACATACTGACTCCACTTTCCAACCACTCAGAAAGAGGACTCAGCAAAATGCCGATCATCAATAGTCAAGTCAAACCGTTCAAGGCACAGGCTTATCACAACGGCGATTTCGTGACCGTTACTGAAGAAAGCCTGAAGGGCAAGTGGTCGGTTTTCGTTTTCTATCCGGCCGACTTCACGTTTGTTTGCCCGACCGAACTGGGTGACCTGGCCGATCGCTACGCCGAATTCCAGAAGCTCGGCGTGGAAATCTACAGCGTGTCGACCGATACGCACTTCACGCACAAGGCATGGCACGACACGTCGGACACGATCCAGAAGATCAAGTACCCGATGCTGGCTGACCCGACGCTCGCGATCTCGCGCGCATTCGACGTGCTGATCGAAGAAGAAGGCCTGGCACTGCGCGGCACGTTCGTGATCAACCCGGAAGGCGAGATCAAGCTGAGCGAAGTGCACGACAACGGCATTGGCCGTGACGCCGGCGAACTGCTGCGCAAGGTGCAAGCTGCGCAATACGTCGCGGCTCACCCGGGTGAAGTGTGCCCCGCCAAGTGGACGCCGGGCGCAGAAACGCTGACCCCGTCGCTCGACCTGATCGGCAAGATCTAAGGTCTCAGGACCAGTGTTACCGGGCGCCTCGCGGCGCCTCATCGTGCGGACCGCTTCTTACAGTGGTTCGCGCGTCCCCGGACCGCACCTGTCCTATCCGGATGCGTGCGGCGCCGGGAACCCAACACCCATCGTCACGGAATCGAATAGCCATGCTTGATGCCAATCTCAAGACTCAGTTGAAAACGTACCTCGAAAAGGTTAGCAGGCCTATCGAGATCGTCGCATCGGTCGACGACAGCGCAAAATCGCAAGAGCTGCTGGCATTGCTGAACGATATCGCGACGTTGTCGGAACGCGTCACCGTGATCGAGCGTCGTGGCGACACCGAGCGCAAGCCGTCGTTTTCGATCGGCGAGCCGGGCAAGGAAACGGGCATCCGTTTCGCCGGTATTCCCATGGGGCATGAATTCACGTCGCTCGTCCTCGCGCTGTTGCAGGTCGGCGGCCATCCGGTCAAACTCGAAGACGCCGTGATCGAACAGATCCGCAATCTCGACGGGGACTATCAATTCGAAACGTATTTTTCGCTGTCATGCCAGAACTGCCCGGAAGTCGTCCAGGCACTGAACGTGATGGCGCTGATCAACCCGCGCATCCGCCACGTGGCGATCGACGGCGCCCTGTTCCAGAACGAAGTCGAAGCGCGCCAGATCATGGCGGTACCGACCATGTTCATGAACGGCGAAGTGTTCGGCCAGGGGCGCAGCGGCGTGAAGGAAATTCTCGCGAAGCTCGACACCAACGCCGGTGCGCGTGCCGCGAAGGAACTGGAAAAGAAGCCGGTGTTCGACACGCTGATCGTCGGCGGCGGGCCCGCGGGCGCGGCTGCGGCCATCTACTCGGCGCGCAAGGGTATTGCGACGGGCGTGGTGGCGGAGCGCTTCGGCGGCCAGGTGCTGGATACGCTGGCTATTGAAAACTTCGTCTCCGTGACGGAAACCGAAGGGCCGAAGTTCGCCACGGCGCTCGAACAGCACGTGAAGAGTTACGAAGTCGACATCATGGACGTGCAGCGCGCTGAAGCGCTGATCCCCGGCCGCATCAACGAAGTGCGTCTCGCGAATGGCGCGGTGCTGAAGGCGAAGACGATCATTCTGGCAACCGGCGCGCGTTGGCGCGAAATCAACGTGCCGGGCGAGCGCGAGTACCGCAATCATGGCGTGGCGTACTGCCCGCACTGCGATGGTCCGCTGTTCAAGGGCAAGCGTGTTGCGGTGATCGGTGGCGGCAATTCGGGCGTCGAAGCGGCAATCGACCTCGCGGGTATCGTGCGTGAAGTGACGCTGTTCGAGTTCGGCGCCACGTTGCGTGCCGACGAAGTGCTGCAACGCAAGTTGCGCAGTCTCGCGAACGTGACCATTGTCACGCAGGCACAGACCACGGAAATCACCGGCGACGGCAAGAAGGTCAACGGTCTGGTCTATAAGGATCTGCGTTCGGGCGAAGTGAAGCAGGTCGAACTGGAAGGCGTGTTCGTACAGATCGGTCTCGTGCCGAATACCGAATGGCTCAAAGGCACGGTGGAGTTGTCGAAGCACGGCGAGATCGTTGTCGATGCACGCGGCGCAACCTCAGTGCCGGGCGTGTTCGCCGCGGGCGACGTGACCACGGTGCCGTTCAAGCAGATCGTGATCGCCGTGGGCGAGGGCGCAAAGGCATCGCTCTCGGCATTCGATTACCTGATCCGCAATAGCGAAGAAGTGGAAGTGGCTAGTGAGGTTGAGGCCGAAGTAGCAGCTTGAGGTGGTGGTAGGGAAAGTGGACGGCGGCCTTCGGGCCGCCGTTTTTGTTTGAGGTTGCCGTACAGGGCTGTTGCGCAAGAGTCTCGTTCCTCGGTGGAGTGCCGTGTTTTGCAACGGTTTTTTAGGAAAGGCCTTATCGAGTTTTCCATTGCTCTTGCTTGAATGAGACATTGTCGGTATCGACTAAGAAAGCGGCGAGTCCTATGTCATTTGGTAGAGTCAATCTGCATAACGAATGAATGAGTGAGACGTAGAATGTAACCGGTCCATGCCCGTCGTTCGTCTATGTCGAAGTTTGAAATACAAGTACTTGATTCAGCCGAACACGCTGTACACCGCTTTCAATCAATCGAATACGATGGCTCAACATGGGATTTGAGCCACCTGGATTCTTTCGCTTTCAAATGTGACCTTGGTGGCAATTGCGTGGTAACAGTGGTCGTGATGTTTTCCTGCCATTGTTTTTCGCACAGCTTCGCACGCGATGAAAGAGCGCGTGCGGAAATTCCAGACACCGAGATTTACGACGACGGGCGTGAGCAGCGAGTGCTCGATCCCGGCCGCTACAGGTTGTCAAAGCGTTTGCTGAGAAATCTCGTGATGACACTGTGCAGTCGTCCCATTGTTGTCGCTGATGAGCGGCAACCGAATTTTGTGACCATGCAACAGATAAACGACGATGGAACGTCGTCGTTATACGCAGTGTTTTTCGACGTGGAAAAGAATAAGGCGAGACGGCAACGTCTTGTCTTAAGGATTCAATCCGCCTATCTTCTCGAGCGAAATCTGACCAAACGCCAGCGGCAGGCCAAGAGGGTGGCCTTGACGACTTTATTGCGGGCGACCTATGAAGGTCGGAAGATTCGTGCGTAGACGCGAGAAAGCGAGCCTAAAAAACCAACGGCCGCCTTTCGGCAGCCGTTGTATGCGGGGTTCTCTATCTGCCTCTCGGCGAATTTTCCACTCCAGGTGGAACCCGGTTGCCCGGGCGGCGCTACGTTTTTCGCACCCGCTCGTACGTAGTTTTGAAAGCTGATTATATGGATTCGCCCAGCAAGGGTCAAGCCGCCTTGCGCGAGGCGAGCCGCTTCCCAAACACCCGTTTCATTCCCCCGCTCGATCCACACTCCACACGCCTCTTCAGCGCCCCCTATGTTTGGAGACTCCCACCTGGCGCAATTCCTTGGCTATCCCGCTCGCCAAGCCATATAAATCTGGGAGTCGGGAAAAGTCCCGCCGACCCGTGCGTGCGCCTTGCCGCCACGCGTGGACACCGGGCGACATAAAACAAGGAGGGAGACAATGGCAACATCGCAAGCGGCGCCCGCGCGGTGGGTCGACGGCAAGCGCTATTGGTGGCTGCTCGGCGCGCTCACCATCACCTTGCCGCTGCACGCCGCAAGTCTGGCGCTGAACACCGGTTGGCACATCTTCTGGTGGTTCGGGCCGATTTTCGTGTTCGGCATCATTCCGGTACTCGACTATCTGATCGGCGACGATCCCAGTAATCCGCCCGAGGAGATTGTCCCCACACTCGAAAAAGAGCGCTATTACCGCCGCGTCGTTTATCTCGCCACGTTCATCGAGTACATGTCGTTTTTCGGCGCGCTATGGATCGTGGGTACACATGCGCTGAAATGGTACGACTACCTGGGCTTCGCGCTCTCGCTCGGCGCGGCGACCGGCGTGTCGATCAACACGGCGCACGAACTCGGCCACAAGACGGATCGCTTCGAGCGATGGCTCGCCAAAATCACGCTGGCGCCGGTCGCTTATGGACACTTTTTCGTCGAACACAATCGTGGGCATCATGTGCGGGTGGCCACGCCGCCCGATCCCGCCAGCGCGCGCTACGGCGAATCGTTCTGGGCCTTTCTGCCACGCACGGTGTCGGGCAGCATCGCGTCCGCGTGGCGGCTCGAAAAACAGCGCCTCGCGCGTCTTGGCAAGTCGCCGTGGACGTGGCGCAACGAGGTCCTGCATTCATGGGCCATGACCGTGGTGCTGTGGGGGGCGATGATCGCGCTATTCGGCAAAACGGTGCTTCCGTTCCTGCTGATTCAGGCGGTGTATGGTGCGTCGCTGCTCGAAGTGGTCAATTATCTGGAGCACTACGGACTTGGCCGCAAGCAGCTTGCGAGCGGCCGTTACGAGCGTTGCCAGTCACAGCACTCGTGGAACAGCAATCGCATCGTGACCAATCTGTTTCTGTATCAATTGCAACGTCACGCCGATCATCATGCGAATCCGACGCGGTCGTTTCAGGCGCTGCGTCATTTCGACGGGGCGCCGCAATTGCCTTCCGGCTACGCCACGATGATCATGCTCGCCTACGTGCCCCCACTCTGGTTTCGCGTCATGAATCCACGCGTGGTCGCGCACTATCGAGGCGACATGGCGCAGTCGAATATCCGCCCGGCCATTCGCGAGCGCGTCCTCGCGCAGTTTGCGGGCTAGCGCTGACGGGTTGATACAAACAAAAAGCCGCTCGGGGTCAACCGCGCGGCTTTTTTGTCAGTGTGCTGTGCAGCGGCGTGCGGATTCAACGCCGGTCGATCGAATACTTCCCTGCGCCTGTCACGCACAACAACAGCAGTCCGCCGATAATGCTGATGTTCTTGTAGAAGTGAATCATATTGTCGTACTGCACCTCACCAGTCATATTCCAGTAATGGTGGCCGATGATCGCGGTGCCGAGCGTATACACCGCCAGCAACAGGGCAAGCGGCCTGGTGAAGAAACCGACCAGCAGCGCAATGCCCACCACCAACTCCATCACCACGGCGATCACCGCCGACAACTCGGGCACCGGTGCGCCGCTCGAAGTCATATAAGCCACGGTGCCGGCAAAGCCGGTCAGCTTCGACCAGCCGAACATGATGAACAGCACCATCAACAGAATGCGGGCGACGAGAATGACCGCGTCTTTCTGATTTTCCAATAGCGTATAGCGCATGATTTTCTCTCACAGGATAGGAAGAGTGGGGCCCGCCAGTGTTTTCCGGCGAGTCCCGCCCAGATTCTGGACCCTCGGGCCTTCAGGCCTTCAGGCCGCGAGGCCAGTCAAGTCACGCAAGCCGCTTAGGCCCACAACTCCGACATTTCGATGTCGCGCAGGTCGAACACCAACACTTCCGCGTCATGCCCTTGCGTGAAGGTTAGCGCTTCTTCGCCGCGCACACGCGCACCGTCGCCTGCCTTGAACTCGACGCCGTTCACGCTCACGCTGCCGCGCGCCACGTGAACATACGCATAACGATTGCTGGCCAGTTCGAGCCGTGCAGTTTCTTCGCCGTCGAAGAGACCGGCATAGACCCGGGCGTCCTGTTGCAGCACCAGCGAGTCGTTCGCGCCATCCGGCGAGAGCACGAGGCGCAAGACACCGCGCTTCTGGTCGGCACCGAAGTGGCGCTGCTGATAACGCGGCGCCGTACCCTTTTGCCCCGGCGCGATCCAGATTTGCAGGAAGTGCACCGGCTCGCTCTTCGAATGGTTGTACTCGCTGTGCGCGACGCCGGTTCCTGCGCTCATCAACTGGATGTCGCCAGGCACGATCACCGAGCCGGTGCCCATCGTGTCCTTGTGCTCCAAGGCGCCTTCCAGCACATACGAGAAGATTTCCATGTCGCGGTGCGGATGCTTGCCGAAACCTTGTGCCGGCGCGACGCGGTCGTCGTTGATGACGAGCAGGTCGGAGAAGCCATTCTGCTTCGGATCATGATAGTTCGCGAAGGAAAATGTGTGACGCGAACTGAGCCAGCCGTGCTCCGCGCGGCCGCGTTGACTGGCGTGTCTGATTTCAAGCATCTTTTTTCTCCTGAGTTGTGCGATCCGGCCAGATGTTTGTCCGCGATCCATGAACGACAGTGTAGGTCAATCCGGATGGCTATAATCGAGCTTAAAACGGAAACACTGTCACTATGGAGTGGACAATTCAATGCAGCTCGACGACATGCGGATTTTCGTCGCCACGGTCGACGCCCATAGCTTCACGGCGGCCGCGAACCGGCTGTCGCTGTCAAAGCAGTTCGTCAGCCGGCGGGTAATGGGGTTGGAAGAGACGCTGGGCGTGCAGTTGCTGATCCGCAATACGCGCAAGCTGGCGGTGACCGATCTGGGACAGGAGTTTTACGAACGCGCCAAACGCATTCTCGGCGAGGTCGAAGACGCGGAGCAGGCCATGTCGCTGCGGCGCGCCGGGCCGCGCGGGCTGTTACGCGTGAGCGCGCCGATGTCGTTCGGCATGGCGCATCTGTCGCCGCTCGTCGCGACCTTCCTGCGGGAACACGGCGACGTGCACATCGAGATGGACTTGAGCGACCGTACCGTCGACGTCGTGGGCGAGGGCTTCGACATGGCGATCCGGATCGGCACCTTGCCCGATTCCACGCTGATCGCGCAGAAGCTCGTGGACATCAGGGTGGTGGCGTGCTGCAGTCCCGGCTACGTGCGGCGCCGGGGTGCGCCTGTGGTGCCAGGCGATCTGACGCGTCATTCGTGCCTCTTGTATGGCCACGGCGGGGCGGTGAGTTGGGAGTTCGTCGTCGATGGCGTGACGAAGGGCGTCGAAGTGCACGGTCCGTTGCGCGCCAACAATGGCGAGCTGGTGCGCGATGCGGCCGTTGCGGGTTTGGGGATTGTTCGGCTTCCTGACTTTATCGTCGCAGACGCGCTAAGGAGCGGTCAGCTCGTGCCGGTGCTCGAAGATTTTCTGCCCACCGCGACGAGCGTCTACGCCGTTTATCCGCAGCACAGACAAAGCTCCCTCACGATCCGGGCGTTCGCGGAATTCTTGAGGGAGCATTTGAAGGCGCGTTTGATGGCGTAAAGCCGTGTGTGCCGCGCGAGGATTCCATGCGGGCGGCAATCCGGTTCAGCCGTACGATTGACGCGGCGACCCGCTTGACGGGAGCCTGCCGCAGCGTGTCATTGCCGCCGCCCGTCCCGGCGTTTAACCGTCGCGGAAAATAAAGCTATAGCCGTTCAACGCCGGCACGCCGCCCAGGTGCGCGTACAGCACGCGCGACCCTTCCGGAAATTCGCCGTTACGCACCATCTCGATCATGCCATGCATCGATTTGCCTTCGTAGACGGGATCGGTCAGCATGCCTTCCGTGCGTGCACACAGGCGGATCGCTTCCAGCGTGCCTTCATTCGGCAGCCCGTATTCCGGACCCGCGAAGCGCTCGTCGAGCACCACGTCCGCGCTCGTGATATCGCGCTCCAAACCGACTTTTTCCGCGGTCCGTCTGGCGATTCTTGTGATCTGCTCGCGCGTTTGCGCGGGCTTTGCCGAAGCGTCGATGCCGATCACACGAGCGGCGCGCTCGTCAGCGGCGAAGCCCACGACCATGCCGGCCTGCGTGCTGCCGGTCACGGAGCACACTACGATGTAGTCGAACTTGAAGCCCAATTCGGCTTCCTGCTCGCGCACCTCCTCCGCGAAGCCGACGAAGCCGAGGCCACCGAGCGGATGGTCCGAACAGCCGGCCGGAATCGCATACGGTTTGCCGCCGGCGGCCCGCACGCTTTCCAGCGCGTCTTCCCAGCTCTTGCGAAAACCGATGTCGAAGCCATCGGGCACGAGCCGCACGTCGGCGCCGAGAATGCGCGACATCTGGATGTTGCCGACCCGGTCGTAGACCGCGTCCGAATAGTTGACCCAGTTCTCCTGGACCAGCACGCACTTCATGCCCAGGTGCGCCGCCACGGCCGCGACCTGGCGCGTCTGGTTCGACTGAATTCCGCCGATCGACACGAGCGTGTCGCAACCCTGAGCAAGCGCTTCAGGGATCAGATATTCGAGCTTGCGCGTCTTGTTGCCACCAAATGCGAGGCCGCTGTTGCAGTCTTCACGTTTCGCATACAGATGCACTTTGCCGCCGAGGTGCTTGCTCAGACGCGCCAGCGGTTGGATCGGCGTCGGCCCGAAAGTGAGCGGGTAACGAGGGAAACGTTGCAGGTTCATGGCCTCTCCTTGGCGGGTAAGTTTGACGCGAACAGCATCTCGTCGCGTTGGAGAAATGGTAGGTAAAACCGTTGGAAATGTGCTTGCAAAAAAATTGCCGGCGGCATACTTTTAGGACAAGATTAACTTAAATTGATTAACAAAGATGGTATCCAATGGCATATGAGCGCAACAAAATTTCGTAAGACCCGCGACGGTGCCATTGCCGCTGCCGCCGTTCAACCCGATCCGCTGCAATCGCTCGACCGCATCGATCGCGCGATCGTGCGGCAACTGCAGATCGACGCGTCGATTTCAAACGTGGCGCTGGCGGCCAAGGTCAAGCTGAGCGCACCGGCGTGCTTGCGGCGTGTCGAGCGACTCAAGGAATCCGGATTGATCCGCGCGATCGTCGCGCTGATCGACCCGAAGGCGGCGGGGGCGGGAATGCTGGTGATCATCGGCGTGGTGCTGGATCGCTCCACGCCGGATTCGTTTGCCGAGTTCGAGAAGGCGGCGCAGAAAGTGACCGGATGCATGGAGTGCCACGTCGTGACCGGCGAGTTCGACTATTTCATGACTATCCGCACGCGCGACAGCGACAGCTTCAACCGCCTGCACGCGGAGCAGTTGCTCTATCTGCCGGGAGTCCGGCAAATCCGCTCGTTCATGGTGCTCAAGGAAATTCTCTCGACCACGAAATTTCCGTTGTGATCGTGCTTCGATCCCCCGGCGCGCGCGCCTGCCCGCGCGCATCCGATCTTCGTCATCCCTGATCCGAACCCGCCTTCTACGGGCTGGGCCCGCATTTTGCAATGGTGCGTCCA
This sequence comes from Paraburkholderia sp. RL17-381-BIF-C, assembly GCF_046026435.1. Lineage (NCBI taxonomy): Bacteria > Pseudomonadati > Pseudomonadota > Betaproteobacteria > Burkholderiales > Burkholderiaceae > Paraburkholderia > Paraburkholderia sp. RL17-381-BIF-C. The sequence continues at coordinate 25,232 of NZ_JARESX010000042.1, forward strand.
TCGGCAAATCTTTCGGACCGGTCTGCTTAGACAAATGCCTGACTGACGGTGTGTCGGCCGTGTGCGAGTCGTGTGTTTTGCCGGGTAGCGGGTGACGTTCGCTGAAAAAGTTACATGCCGTACGTAGTTAGGCGGCGGCCGCGCTCGGCTTTTTTATCCATTGCGGACCGTGGGCGAAAACATAACCATCCTCGCGAGTCGCGAGATCGGAGAACTCTGGTGTTCAAGAACCATAAGAAGCGGGGCGGCAGGCTCCGCAATAAACAGGCAGGCATTGCGGCAACGTCACTCGTCGCCGCGACCATTGGCGGTGTCGCCGCGCTACCGGGTTCGGTTTCGGCACAGACACCTTCGCCGCTCGGCGAATGGCAATATTCGGTCGGCATTCCGCTACAGAAGATGTGGCAGCCGAATATTCCGGACTGGCAGGTGCGCCTCGGCATGGCAACGTCGTTCCAGCCGCGCTACGAGGGCTCCGACCGGTATCACCTGATGGCCGGTCCAAGTGTCGACGTGCGCTACAAGGATCTGTTCTTCTTATCGAGCGGCGAGGGTTTCGGCGTGAATTTCGCGCAGGGACCGAACTGGCGCGCCAGTCTTGCGGCCGTCTACGATCTCGGACGGCGCGGCCATGACGACCCGCAGGAACTGAACGGCCTCGGTAACATCAATCCCGCCCCAGGTATCAAACTGGCCGGCGAATATGTGGTTTCGAAGGATTTCCCGCTGGTGCTGCGTGCCGACGTCAGACGCTATTTCGGCGGCTCGAATGGCTGGACCGGAGATTTCGGCGCTTATATGCCGATGCCGGGCAGCACCAAGCAGTTCTTCTGGTTCGCGGGTCCAAATGTGACCCTCGCGGACTCGACCTACATGAATAGCTGGTTCGGCGTGAATCAGAGTCAGGCGGCGCATTCGCAGTTTTCGCAATATCACGCGAGCGCGGGTTTCAAATCGGTGGGCTTCGGCGTTAGCGCGGTGTGGCTGTTCGACAAGCACTGGTTCGCCACTGCGGACGGCGCATTCGAACAACTGGTGGGCAGTGCGGGCAATAGTCCGGTGACGCATCGCAAAGCCAACGGCGTAGCCGATATTTCCATCAACTACCGCTTCTGATAATGGGCGTTCAGGGCTGAGCTGCGGCGCCCAAATGCGGCGCGCTGCAGCGCTAACTATTGGCAATCGGCAAACGCCACGGTATAGGCAATTGCCACGGCATAGGTAATCGCCACCGCATAGGTAATCGCCACCGCATAGGCAAACGCCACGACATCAGCAATCTCTACAGCAACCGGCATTAACAATAATCGCGCCGCTCGCGGGCCTACCCGCGGGTACACCGCTTGCTGCCTCACTCCAATGCGTCAGACCGGATTCCCCCCGCCGGCACGCCCCGAACGCAAGGAGCAGATTCTCATGGCAGGAAAAACGAACGCACAGAAGCCCGCAGCGAAGAGCGCGCAGGCGAATGGTCCGCAATCGGATGCGAAATCGAAGGATCTCGAACAGTTTCGAGTCAGTCCGGAAGGCGAAGCGCTGAGAACCAATCAGGGCGTCAAAATCTCCGACAACCAGAACACCCTGCGCGCGGGACCGCGCGGCCCTTCGCTGCTGGAAGATTTCATCATGCGTGAGAAGATCACGCACTTCGACCATGAGCGTATTCCCGAGCGTATCGTGCACGCGCGCGGCTCGGCGGCGCACGGTGTATTTGAGGTCTATGAGTCGATGCGGGAATACACCAAGGCCGCGTTCCTGCAGGACCCTGCTGCACAAACGCCGGTTTATGTGCGTTTTTCCACGGTACAGGGCCCGCGCGGCTCCGCCGATACGGTGCGCGACGTGCGCGGCTTCGCCGTGAAGTTCTACACGCAGGAAGGCAATTACGATCTGGTCGGCAACAACATGCCGGTGTTCTTCATTCAGGACGCCATCAAGTTTCCCGACTTCGTGCATGCGGTGAAACCGGAAGCGCCGAACGAAATGCCCACTGGCGGTTCCGCACACGACACCTTCTGGGACTTCGTCTCGCTGGTGCCCGAATCCGCGCATATGGTGCTGTGGACCATGTCGGACCGCGCAATCCCGCGCAGCCTGCGCACCATGGAAGGCTTCGGGATTCACACGTTCCGTTTCGTGAATGCGCAAGGCAAGGGCCGCTTCGTCAAATTTCACTGGCGTCCGGTGCTGGGCTCGTACTCGCTGCTGTGGGACGAAGCGCAGAAGCTGGCGGGCAAGGACCCGGATTTCCATCGGCGTGATCTGTGGGAGTCGATCGAACGAGGCGACTACCCGGAGTTCGAACTCGGCGTGCAGATTATCGAAGAAGCGGACGAACACAAGTTCGATTTCGACCTGCTCGATCCGACCAAGCTGATTCCCGAAGAACTGGTGCCGGTCAAGATCATCGGCAAGATGACGCTCAACCGCAATCCCGACAACTTCTTTGCCGAGACCGAACAGGTCGCGTTTCATCCGGGCCATGTCGTACCGGGTATCGACTTTTCGAACGATCCGCTTTTGCAAGGGCGTTTGTTCTCGTACACGGATACGCAGATCAGCCGTCTGGGTGGCCCGAACTTCCATGAGATTCCGATCAACCGGCCTGTGTGCCCGTTCAACAACAATCAGCGTGACGCCATGCACCGCCAGACGATCAATGTCGGACAGGCCTCGTATGAGCCGAATTCGCTGAGCGGCGGTTGGCCGAAGGAAACCGATCCGGCGCCGTCGGACGGCGGCTTCGAAAGTTATCAGGAGCGCGTGGAAGGCACCAAGATTCGCGTGCGCAGCGAATCGTTCGCCGATCATTTTTCGCAAGCTGCGCTGTTCTACAACAGCATGTCCCAGCCGGAGAAAGACCATATCGCCGCGGCTTATCAATTCGAACTCGGCAAGGTGACGAAACCCGAGATTCGCGCGCGCGTGGTCAACGAAATTCTCGCCAACTTCGACGCGGGACTCGCAGCGCAGGTGGCCGCCGGGTTGGGTTTGCCGGCGCCGAAAAAGGGCACGGCGAAGCTGTCCGGTCCCAAGGACTCACCGGCGCTGAGCCTGCTCAACCGGGTGAAGCCGGGCATCAAGACCCGCAAGATTGCGTTGCTGGCCGCGCCCGGCTCCGACGGCGCCGCCATCAGGAAGCTTCAGCAGGCGCTGCAAGGCGAGGGCGCGGCGCCCATGTTGATCGCGCCCACGCTTGCCGCGATCGACGGCATGGCCCCGGACGCCACGATTGCCGGATTGCCGTCGATCATGTTCGACGCGGTCATCGTGGTGGGTGGCGACCAGGGTGCGAAGACGCTCGCGCAATCGGGCGATGCGCGGCATTTCGTGCTCGAAGCGTTCAAGCATCTGAAGGCGATTGCGGCGATCGGCGCGGGGTGCGATGTGCTCGCCGCCGCGCACCTGCCGGACAATGCCGACGGCGTCGCTACCGGCGATGACAAACAGGCCGCCGACGTGCTGAAGGCCTTCATCGAGGCGGCTGGCCAGCATCGTGTGTGGTCGCGTGCGCAGCAGGCTGAAACCGTGCCGGCGTAAGCGTCTCGCGAGTTGTGCGAAGCCCTGGCCAGTGCGAACCGGCCAGGGCTTTTTTCATGCTATGGCGCGACTCGCGCGCCATTCAGCCGGTGCGTATTCTTCGGCGCGGCGGCAGCAGCAGAGGCGGCCGCCGACACACCCGCCGGCCCTTCGGGAATATCGCCGGGACGCGAGGCCTGCACCGCTTGCGGATACAGCACGAGCAGCGCGCGCAGCACGCCATTGGTCCAGCCAAAGCCGTCCTGCAACGGATACTCGCCGCCGCCTGCTGAGACGCCGGGTGTGGCCGCATCGATATCGTATTTCTCGACGAGCTTGCCCGTGTGCTGGTAGTACGACACATTGGTTCTGATCCAGCGTGTCGCGATGGTTTGCGCGAGCGCCGGTTCGCTGTAGCGCCGCAGGCCGATCACGGCCAGATATTGCAGAGGCGCCCAGCCGTTTGGCGCATCCCATTGCTGGCCGCTCGCCACCTGTGTGGTGGCGAGACCGCCGGGGCGCAGCAATTCGCGCTGCAACGTGGCGGCGACGCTCTTCGCCTGCTGACGGCTGGCTATGCCCGTATATAACGGATACACCGTCGCGGCGGTGAGCCTGTGCGTCAGCGTGTGATGCACGAAGTCGTAGTCGCCGAATGCCTGCAACTGCGGGTCCCACAACACGCGGCGAATCGCGTCGGCGCGGGTGGCGGCGCGCTGCTCCATATTTTCCGCATGCGTGATGTCGCCGCGCAGGCGATAGGCCTTCGCCAGCGTGCGCTCGAGATCGGCGAGCAGGCAATTCAGATCGACGGGCACGAGAGAGGTCACGTCCACGGTGGCGAGCGTCTTGCCGTCGGCGAACCAGCGCGAGCTGAAATCCCAGCCGGTTTCGCCGCCCGCGCGCAGATTGCGCCACAGATCGGCGGCGTCGCGTTGCGGAGTCTGCTGCGCGGTCAGGACGTCTTCGCGATACGACTCGTCGCGCGGCGTCGCGCGTTCGTCCCAATAACGGTTGAGCAGCGTGCCGTTGGGCAGGCGCACCACATGCCGGTTTGCGTGGCCGGCGGCGAGGCCTTCGCTGCCGTCCATCCAGTACGCGTATTCGCGCTGCAATTCGGGCAGGTATTGCGCGTAGACGGCGTCGCCGTCTTTTTCGGCCACGAGGCGCACCATCTGCGCGAAAAACGGCGGTTGCGAGCGGCTCAGATAGTAGGTGCGATTGCCGTTCGGAATATGGCCGTAGCGGTCGATCAAGGTCGCGAAGTTCTTCAGTTCGTCGACCACCAGCGCATGCTGGCCGCTCTGTTCGAGACCGAGCATGATGAAGTACGAGTCCCAGTAGTAGATCTCATCGAAGCGGTCGCCCGGCACGATATACGCATACGGCAGCGGCAGCAGCGAGGACCACGGGCTCGCGGTCGCATCGGGCTCGCGGCGCAGCACATTCCAGAGCGTATCGATATGGCCGACCACGTCCTGATCGGGATCGGAGACATACGCTTTCGCCGTGCGCGTGGGCAACGTGAAGTTGTGCTTCACGAAATCGGCGAGGCTGAAGTTGCGCTGTTGCTTCGCGGTGGCGTATGCGGCGGCGGTCTCAGCAGGCGATGCAAGCGGCACCATGTCCGCGAAAGTTTTGCTGTCGGGAAACAGATGCGCGAGCTGCACATCGCGATAGAGCGTGGGGTATTGCTCCGACGGTGGAATCGGTACGACGGGCGACGCTTGCGTGGGCGGCTCGACGTGCACGGCGGCGGCCACGATGCCGTCGTGTGCAGCAGGCGCAGTGGCTGCCTGCGCCACGCCGCTCGCCGACGCATGCCATACGAGCGCGGCGGCGAGCAGGGTGCGCAACGGGTTGCGGGAGAGTGCGATGAAGGCGTGAGAAGGCATCGGCTACCAGATCAAAGTGGGCGGCGATCGAATGATCGAACGGGGCGAAATTGCATTCCTCGCATGATTGACCCGCGTGCGTCGCGCAAAGTTGCGTCGGCCGGCAACAGCCCCGCCCAGTAAGCCTAAAACCGCATTCGGGCATCTCAAAACAAACACCCATCCTGTATGATTACGCCCGTCGTAGCGCGACAAAATGAATCACCCGACATACCCGAAAAATATTCCGAATCGCCACGATTCGCCCAGCCGAAGACAGAAAAAATGACCGCATCTCAGGCCGTCGACCAGAATCGTTTTCGCAGCATCATTCGCCGCAATATTGCGTTGCCCCTGGGTGTCGGCCTGGTGACCATGGCGGTCTTCGTCGGACTGATCGCGTATCTGGTTTCGACCATGAACTGGGCCGAGCACTCCGAGCGCGTAATCGGGCAGGCCAATGAAATGCTGCGCCTCGCGGTCGATCGCGAATCCTCCATGCGCGGCTTCCTGATCACGGGCGACGAGAGTTTCCTCACGCCGTATGAAGAAGGCGGCCCGCGATTCAAGACTCAGATCGAGGCCCTGCAGGAGCTGGTCTCCGACAACCCGCCCCAAGTCGAAAAACTCAAGCAGATCGCTGCGATTCAGCAACGCTGGAGTAACTTCGCCGAACAGATGATCGACGCGCGCCGGCGTAATCAGGATTTCGAAAGTGCCGTGGCGAGCGGCCGTGGCAAGATCGAATTCGATGAAACGCGCCGCGAATTCGGCGATTTTCTGGATGTCGAATTGCGCCTGCGCCAGGAACGCGCGGAAGCGACGCGCCGCGTCACCACCACGCTCGTGAGCGTGTTTCTGCTCTTCAGCCTGAGCGTGAGCGGTCTGCTCGCGTGGATCGGGCGGCGCGAACTGATGAGCCTGTCGTCCACCTATGACAGCGCGCTGCGGCAGCAGGCCGACCAGACGGAGATGCTGCAGGAGCAGGTGTGGTTGCGCTCGGGGCAGCGTCTGCTTGCCGAAAAGGTCGTCGGTCAGACTACCTCGCCGCTCGTGGGCCGCGCGATGCTCGACTTCCTCGCACAGTATCTCGACGCCGTCGTCGCCGCGCTCTACGTGCGCGACAAACGGCATGGCACGCTGCGCCGCATCGCGACTTATGGGTTTAGCCGTGAAAGCGAGCAGGCCGCGGCGCGCAATTTCGAAGAAGGCGAGACGCTGATCGGGCAGGCGGCCTCGGCGCGCCGTACGCTGGTCTTGCGCGATGTGCCGGCCAATTACGTGCAAGTGGTGTCGGCCACCGGCAAGAGCGTGCCGAAGAATCTGCTCATCATGCCGATCGAAAACGACGGCGATGTCAACGGCGTCGTCGAACTGGGCTTTGTGCGCGAGCTGACTGTGCGCGACCAGGAGTTCATGGAACTGATCGCGAACAGCATGGGCGACTTTGTCGAAGCGGCGCTGTATCGCGAGCGGTTGCAGGACGCGCTGGCCGAAACGCAGCAGCTGAACGAAGAATTGCAGGTGCAGCAGGAAGAGTTGCGCGTCTCCAATGAAGGGCTCGAAGAACGCGGCCGCGCGCTGATGGAGTCGCAAACGCGGCTGGAAGCGCAGCAGGCCGAACTCGAACAGACCAACGTGCAACTGGAAGAATACGCGCAGCGTCTCGAGCGGCAAAAGTCCGATCTGCTGCGCGCGCAGGACGACCTCGCGGCCAACGCGGCGCGCCTCGAACAGTCGAGCCGCTACAAGTCCGAATTCCTCGCCAACATGTCGCACGAACTGCGCACGCCGTTGAACAGTTCGCTGATTCTCGCCAAGCTGCTGCAGCAGAACCGCACCGGCAATCTGACCGAAGAACAGGTGCGCTACGCGGAGACGATTCACGCTTCCAATAGCGACCTGCTGGTGCTGATCAACGACATTCTGGATCTTTCCAAGGTCGAAGCCGGGCAGGTCACGGTCGAACTCGAAACGGTATCGATCGACGCGACCCTTCAGGCGCTCGAGGAAATGTTCAAGCCAATGGCCGGCGCCAAGCATTTGCAGCTCACCTTCGACCGCTTGCCGGGCACGCCGGATACGTTCATCACGGACGGCCAGCGCGTCACGCAGATTCTGCGCAACCTGCTCTCGAACGCGGTGAAGTTCACCGAACGCGGCGAGGTGGCGCTCTCGGTTGCACCCGCTGAAGGCGGCATGCTGCGGATCGACGTGCGCGACTCCGGTATCGGCATTGCGCCCGACAAGCTGGACATGATCTTCGAAGCGTTCCAGCAGGCGGACGGCTCGACCAGCCGTCAATACGGCGGCAGCGGTCTGGGTCTGTCGATTTCGCGTGAGTTTTCGCGCTTGCTGGGCGGCCGCATTACCGTTGCGAGCGAGATCGGCAAGGGCAGCGTGTTCACGCTGTGGCTGCCGATCGATGCGGAAGCGGCCCTGAACACGAACTCAGGCGCGCACAATCCGGCGCCGGTGTTTGCACCGGCCGTGGCGCCGGCCGGTCCCCAGGCCGCGGCCGGATCGGCGGTAGAACCGCTGCTGGCGCGGACGTCTTCGGTCGGCAGTCCGCCCACGGTGATCACGCCCGCCAATGGCCTCATGAACGTCCACACTGGCGGTCACGGCACGGGCACTACGCTCGAAACGCCGATTCGCCCGATTGCCGACGACCGTGACAACCGCACGCGTGCGGGCCGTCTGATCGTGGCCGTGGAAGACGATCTCGCGTTCGCCGAAATCCTGCGCGAGCTGACGCATGAACTCGACTTCGATTTCGTCCACGCGAGCGACGCCGCGAGCGGCCTCACACTGGTGCGCGACATGCGCCCGGCGGCCGTGCTGCTCGATGTCGGCCTGCCGGACCGCTCCGGCCTGACCGTGCTGGAGTGGCTGAAGAACGACCCGCTCACGCGGCACATTCCGATCCATATCGTCTCCGCCACCGATCACGCCGACAAGGCGCTGCACCTCGGCGCCATCGGCTATACGCTTAAGCCGACCGCGCGCAGCACGATGGAAGCCGCGATCCGCCGCCTCGAAGCGCGTTTGCAGCAGCGCCTCAAACGCGTGCTCGTGATCGAGGACGACGCGCCGATGCGCGAAAGCATCCGCGCGCTCCTGCAAAGCGAAAACACCGAGATCGTTGCGGTCGCAACCTTGGCGGAAGCGTTGGAGTATCTGGCAAAGGTCTCGTTCGACTGCGTGGTGACCGATCTCGCGCTGCCCGACGGCACCGGCTACGACCTGCTCGAACGGCTCGCAACGAACACCGCGCATGTTTCGCTGCCCGTCATCGTGTATACCGGCCGCATGCTCTCCGACGAAGAAGAGCACCGCCTGCGCCGCTATTCGAAATCGATCATCATCAAGGGGGCGAAGTCGCCCGAACGGCTGCTCGACGAAGTCACGCTGTTCCTGCACAGCGTCGAGTCGTCGCTCGCACCCGAGCAGCAGCGCATGCTGCGCACGGTACGTCAGCGCGATAATGCGTTCGAGGGCCGCACGATCCTGCTGGCCGAAGACGACGTGCGCAATATTTTTGCGCTCTCGCACGTGCTGGAGCCGCTCGGTGCGAAACTGCAGATTGCGCGCAACGGCCGCGAAGCGCTCGAAGCGCTGGAAAACGGTCCCGAAGTACATCTGATCCTGATGGATATCATGATGCCGGAGATGGACGGTTTGACCGCGATGGGCGAGATTCGCCGCAATCCGCGGTTCGCTCATCTGCCGATCATCGCGCTGACCGCGAAGGCGATGGCGAACGACCGCACCCGCTGCCTCGAAGCCGGCGCGGACGACTACGTTTCCAAGCCGATCGACGTGGACAAGCTGGTCGCGCTGTGCCGCGTGTGGTTGCGGCAACGCTAGCAGGGGAAGGGAACACGTGAGCGAGTACGCATGAGCGAGTGCCAATGAGTCAGTCCGAATTTGACGCGCCGCAACGCATCAGCGATTTCGACATCGAGTTGAAACTGCTGCTGGAGGCGATTTATCTCAAGTATCAGCACGACTTTCGCCACTATGCGATGTCGTCGCTGCGGCGCCGCCTGTCCCAGGCGCTCGACGAGTTCGGGCTCAAGACGCTGTCGCAGTTGCAGGACCGCATCATGCGCAACGGCGACGAGTTCTCGCGGCTGTTCCAGTACCTCACGGTACAGGTGAGCGACATGTTTCGCGATCCGGCGTATTTCCTCGCGTTGCGCGAACATGTTCTGCCGCGTCTGCGCACCTATCCGTCGATCAAGGTGTGGGTAGCGGGATGCAGCACGGGGGAGGAACTCTGGTCGCTGAAAATCCTCTTCGACGAGGAGGGGCTGACCGAGCGCACACTGTTCTACGCGACCGACATCAGTCCGGACGCGCTGGCGCGCGCCGAGTCCGGCATCTACGCGCTCGACCGGATTCAGGGCTTCACGCAGAACTATCTGGCGGCGGGCGGCAAGCGTTCGCTGTCCGACTACTATCACGCCGCGTATGGCGGCGCGCGCTTTGCCGGTTCGCTGAAAGAGCGCGTGGTGTTCGCCGACCACAGCCTCTCCACCGACGAAGTTTTCCTCGAAGCGCATCTGGTATCGTGCCGCAACGTGTTGATCTATTTCGATCGTGGTTTGCAGGATCGCGCGCTGGGTCTGTTCGAGAACGCGCTCGTGCGGCGTGGTTTTCTGGGTTTGGGCAGCAAGGAAAGCCTGCGTTTTTCCCGTCATTACGAAGCGTTCGACGAGTTCCGCCCGAGCGAACGCATTTATCAGAAGCGCTAGCACGCTCACCATGCCAAGCTCATCTGTTCACCCTGCTGCCGACCCTCAACCGCGTGCCGAAGCGGCACGCGGCTACGAGCTCGTCGTGATCGGCGCCTCGGCGGGCGGCATCGAAGTGCTGAACGTGCTGCTCGGCGCGCTGCCCGTGGACTTTGCCGCGGCCGTCATGATCGTCACGCACCTGCCGCCTGATTCACCCAGCTATCTGGTGGGCGCGTTCGCGCACCGCTGTGCTTTGCCGGTGCTCGAGCCCGATGCGGGCGAACGCATCGGGGCGGGCCGCGTGCATATTGCACCGCCGGGCTATCACATGCTGGTGGAAGTGGACCGCACTGTCGCGCTCTCCACCGACGCCGCCGTGCGCTTTTCGCGCCCCTCGATCGACGTGCTGTTCGAGTCGGCCGCCGCCGTGTATGGCGAGCGCCTGCTGGCGATCCTGCTGTCCGGCGCCAACGACGACGGCGCGCAGGGCCTGAAGCGGGTGCGTGCGCTGGGCGGCGCCACGTGGGTGCAGGCGCCGGACACCGCCGGCTCCCCCGAAATGCCGCGTGCCGCGATTGAGCGCGGCGCGGCGCAATTTATTTACACTCCTGAAACCATGGCCCGGCGGCTTGCCGCATTGCCGGCCTCTCTTGACCCGATGCCATGACGAATTCACCCGTGAACATTCTCATCGTCGACGACATCGTCCACAACATCACGGCGCTCGAGGCCTTGCTGGCGCGGCCGGATCTGGCCGTGCTGGTGGCCGATTCGGGCACGGCGGCGCTCGACCTGCTGCTCAAGCACGAAGTCGCGCTGGCGATTCTCGACGTCAACATGCCCGGCATGAACGGCTTCGAACTGGCCGCGCTGATGCGCGGCAGCCCGCGAACCTCGCACGTGCCGATCATCTTTCTGACGGCGACCGCCCAGGATGCTTCGCGCACCTTCCGCGGATATGAGGCCGGCGCGGTCGACTTCCTGTACAAGCCGTTCGATCCGCGCATTCTGCAATCGAAGGTCGACGTGTTCGTGCAACTCGAACAGCAGAAACGGCAACTGGCCGCGCAGCTCGTCACCACGCGGCAAATGCTGGAGGCCAACGAGATGCTGATGGCGGTGCTGAGTCACGATTTGCGCACGCCGCTCGGTGCCGTGCTGGCGTCGGCGGAATACCTGATGCGCACGGCCGCCGACGAACAATCGGCAACTGTCGCCGCGCGCGTGAAGAACAGTTCGCTGCGCATGGCGCGCATGGTCGACCAGTTGCTCAATCTGGCCCGTTTGCAGGGCGGGCGCCTGCCGTTGCAGCCGCGCTCGATCGAGTTGGCGACGCTGTGCCGCTCGGTGATCGACGAGTTCGCGTCGCGGGAGAACGGCAAGCGGATCGTGTTCGCGAGCCGCGGCAATACCGCGGGCGCGTGGGACACCGACCTCGTCTGGCAGGCCGTGTCGAATCTGGTCAGCAATGCGCTGCATCACGGCGTGCCGGGCGGCGATATCGGTGTCGAAGTGGATGGCGAAGCGGTCGATTCAGTGCGCCTGAAGGTCGCCAATCGCGGGACCATTCCGCCCGAGGTGTTTCCCCACCTGTTCAAGGCGTTCGGGCCGAACAATAGCGGCGCACGCTCGCGTGAAGGGCTGGGGCTCGGCCTTCATATCGTGCAGGAGATCGCCCGCATGCACGGCGGCAACGTCAGCGTGCATTCAGACGAAGCCACGGGCACGGTCTTCACGATCGAGTTGCCGAGAATGGTCACGTTCCAACGCGGGTCGTTTACGCGCAAGTGAGCGCGCTCATCCGGGGTGCTGAACCGGCAGTGAAAGATGGCTCGCGCGTGGCGCTGTGCTACGCTTGCAGGACCGAACCCAGCACGGCAACCCGTATCCATCATGCGTTCCTGGCGCATTTCTCCACCGCACCGCAGCGAACAGATCAGCACCTCGCGTGCGACTGAACTTGTCATGTCGATTTCGCATGCGGATGCCGATGCGCTTGCCGCCAGCATACTGAAAACGGTCGGCGATACGCTGCCGGTTTCGCAGTGCACCATCTTCGCGTACGAATTCGACGCGCGGCCGCGCACGGTTTCCGCGGCCGATCATCGCGGAGGCCGTTTTCTGCGCGACATCGCGGATCGCTATGCCACGCATTTCTATGCACTCGACGGCAACCGCGCGATCATCGGCCGGTCGCATGAAAAACCGGCTCGCGACGCGCTGGTGCTGCACCAGCAGCATAGCGACGAGATCGAAAACGAGGCCTATCGCGCCGCCTGCTACGCGCAGCCGAATGTGTCCGACCGGTTATCGTTGCTCGTGCAGCCCATGGAAAGCGTCTGGCTGTCGATCAACCTGTACCGCGACCGTGCCTATGGCGTGTTTCAGCCAGGTGAACTGGAGCGCGTGGAGAGTCTCGCGCCTCTGTTCGCGCACGCGGCCAAGGGCCATTACGCGTTGAATGGGCAGCATCAGCAGGGTTCGGCCGCGGCGATGCTGGCGCGTGTCAGGCGCGCTTGCCCCGCACTCACGCCGCGCGAACTCGACGTGCTGCGCGGCACGCTTGAAGGCGCGAGCGCCGTTGAAATCGCACAACGTATGGGCGTCAAGCCTGCCAGTGTGATCACCTACCAGAAGCGCGCCTACGCGCGCCTCGGGATATCGAGCCAACGCCAGCTGTTCGCGTTGTGCATGGTGCCCGAGCGGGCCTGAGCCGACGGGCTGTCGCTGCTGCTGCTGCGCGTCATACGCGCCTTGATCGCGCGTCGGCCTGTGTCTCGCGATCCCAGCGTTTCAACCACGGCATGATGAAATCCGCGAAGCCGTCGGCGGGCGGCGACAGCGCGCGCTCGGTGGAACGATACACGCACACCTCGCGGATCGTTTCCGGATCGACAATGCGCTTCATGACCAGCCCGAAGCTGCGTGCCAATGGCGCGACGTAGGCGGGCGCGAGCGTGACGGCCAGCCCCTGCGCGGCAAGGCCGAACGCCGTGGTCACATTGTCTACGACATCTACGGGAATGATGCGCGCCTCCACCGGCAGGTTAGCCAGCATCTGCCCGACTGCGCGCTCGTGGTCGCGGCCGGTGGCGATGATCGGCACGCCGCGCAAATGCGGCCACTGCACGCGGCGGCGCGCGTTCAACGGATGGCTCGGCGCGCACCACATCACCCAGGGGCTCGCGAACGCCGGATCGCAACGCACGCGCGCGCCGCTTTGACGGTCGGGGCCGATTGCGAGGTCCACGTCGCCGCTTTCCACGCGCTCCACCAGTTGCTCGACCACGGTGTCGCAAATGCGGACCACGACCTTCGGTTTGTCGCGTGCGTAGTCGGCGATGGCGGCGGGCAGCGCGGTCGCCGCCAGCACCAGGGGCGCACCGATCCGCACGATGCCGGCGGCGCGGTTGCGGATATCGTCGGCGGATTGCGCGGCGGCGCGCACATGGCGCAACACCGATTCCGCCGACGACAGAAAATCCTGGCCCGCGCTCGACAGATTCACGCGCCGTGTGGTCCGGTCGAAGAGCCGGAAGCCGAGTTCCGTTTCGAGGTCGCCCAGCAGTTGGCTGACCGCCGAAGAAGTCAGCCCGAGCCGTTCCGCCGCCGCGCCGATGCTATGCAAATCGACGATAGCGAGAAAGGCTTCGAACTGGCGGATGGTGACGCGCGTGAGTGGCATCAGGCGATTCTAAAGAAAAACTAACGAATCGTGAAAAATCGATTGATTGTGTACCGCGTGCGGTTCGCGGAGACTTGTCCCAATCGACGCACTCAGCCAAACCCGCTTAGACTTCCGTCTCGCCGTGTCGTGAGCAAAGCTGCCGCGCACGCCGCTGCACAAGTCGGGACGCAAGCCGCTGCACAAACCGGGATGCGCCGTGCAGTGCAGTGCAGTGCGGTACGCCACTGCGCCAAACCGAGGCCACCACGAGGCCCTATTCAAGGAATCACCATGTTCGACCATATTCCCGCTTATCCAGGCGATCCGATCCTGAGCCTGAACGAAGACTTTCAACTCGACCCCCGGTCGAACAAGGTCAATCTGAGCATCGGCATCTATTTCGACGACGCCGGCAAGCTGCCGGTCATGGACGCCGTGCGCCGGGCCGAAACCGCGTTGCTCGACTCGATCGGCCCGCGCTCGTATCTGCCGATGGCCGGCCTGCCGCTCTATCGCGATGCGGCCCAGGCGCTGGTATTCGGTGCGAACAGCGAGGCGCGCGCGGCGGGGCGGATCGCCACGTTGCAAACCATCGGCGGATCGGGCGCATTGAAGGTCGGCGCCGATTTCCTGAAGCGCTATTTCCCGGGTTCGCAGATCTGGATCAGCGACCCGAGCTGGGAAAACCATCGCGTGGTATTCGAAGGCGCGGGGCTGACGGTCAACACCTATCCGTACTACGACGAACTCACCGGCGGATTGCGTTTCGCCGACATGATCGACACGATCAGCCGCTTGCCGGAACAGAGCGTGGTGCTGCTGCACGCCTGCTGCCATAACCCGACCGGCGTCGATCTGAGTCCGGCGCAATGGGCGGAACTGGTGCCGGTTCTGCAGCGCCGCAAGCTGATCGCCTTCGTGGATATGGCTTACCAGGGTTTCGGCGCGGGTCTGGAAGAAGACGCCGCCTGCGTGCGCCTGTTGGCCGACGCGGGCGTTCCGCTGATCGCCGCGAATTCGTTCTCGAAGAATTTTTCGCTGTACGGCGAGCGCGTCGGCGCGTTGAGCGTAGTCTGCAAGAGCGCGGAAGAGGCTGGCCGCGTGCTCGGTCAATTGATGTCGACGGTGCGCGCGAACTACAGCAATCCGCCCACGCACGGCGCGCGGCTCGTCGCCAACGTGCTGGCCGATGCGTCGTTGCGTGCTTCATGGGAAGCGGAACTCGCCGCCATGCGCGAGCGGATTCTCGCCATGCGCGGCACGATCCACGCCGGCCTCGAAGGCCGTGTGGACGAAGTCATGCGCGCGCGCTACCTCGCGCAGCGCGGCATGTTCACCTACACCGGCTTGAGCGAAAGCCAGGTGGAGCGCCTGCGCAGCGAATACGCGGTGTACGTGCTGCGCTCCGGGCGCATGTGCGTGGCCGGACTGAACGCACGCAACGTGGATTATGTGGCGTCGTCGATCGCGGCCGTGGTGTCGGGCGCATAAGCGCGATACTTTCGATCAATAGAACGATAACAATGGAGCTGCACATGACCACTCTCGACATCCAGGCGCCGAGCGCGCCGAAGGCCCACGCGATGCATCCGGACGAATGGCAGGCGCGCGTGCAGCTCGCCGCGTGCTATCGCATTTTCGACCTGCTCGGCTGGACCGAAATGATCTACAACCACATCACGCTGCGCGTTCCCGCCAGTGTGAGCGGTGGCGAACGCCAGTTCCTGATCAATCCGTTCGGGCTGCACTATAGCGAAGTGACGGCAAGCAACCTCGTGAAGATCGATGCACGCGGACGCGTGCTCGACCACTCGCCATATCCGGTGAATCCGGCCGGGTTCGTCGTGCATGCGGCGATTCACGAAGGCTTGCCGGATGCGCACTGCGTCATGCATACGCACACCACGGCGGGCGTCGCCGTGGCCTGTCTGGAAGACGGTTTGCAGCAAACCAATTTCTACAGCGCGCAATTGCACGACCGCATTGCGTATCACGACTTCGAGGGCATCACCGTGCATGCGGAAGAAGGTCCGCGGCTGCTCGAACATATCGGTGACCGGCAGGCGGTGATCCTGCGCAATCATGGCCTGCTTGCGTGGGGCCACACGTTGCCGCAGACTTTCGCGATTCTGTGGACGCTGAACCGCGCCTGCGAAATCCAGATGGCGACGTTTGCGATGGGCCGGGCGCGGCCGGTGCCGGAAGACGTCGCGATTCGCTGTTCGCGCGACGCGCTGCAGTTCGATCCGCGTCACGGCGCGGGGCAGGATGTGTTCGATGCGCTGGTGCGGCGAGTGGACCGCATCGACGCCAGTTACAAGGATTGAAACGATGAAAGTAGCTATCTACGGCGCAGGCGCGATCGGCGGCTGGATGGGAGTGAAGCTCGCGCAGGCCGGCCATGACGTGAGCGTGGTGGCACGCGGCGAGACGCTGGCCGCGCTGCGCGAGCACGGCCTGCGTCTGATCGAAGGCGGCGTGACGCATGCTGTGAAGGTGAAGGCGAGCGACAATCCCGCGGATCTCGGTGTGCAGGACCTCGTCGTGGTCGCCGTCAAGGGGCCGGCCATGGCATCTGTGGCCGGGCAGATCGCGCCGCTGCTCGGCGCGCAGACCATCGTGCTGACCGCGATGAACGGGGTGCCGTGGTGGTTCTGCGACGGGCTCGGGCGCGACTTCGCCGGCAAGCGCCTGAAGTCGATCGATCCCGACGGTGCGATCGCCGCCGCGATTCCGACCGCGCAAACGGTGGGCTGCGTGGTGCATGCCAGTTGCCTCGTCGAAGCGCCGGGCGTGATCCGTCATCATCAGGGCAACGGGCTGATTATCGGCGAGGCGTCAGGGCAGGCGAGCGAGCGCGTCGCGTCGCTCACGGCCACGCTCGCGGCGGCCGGCTTCAAGGCGACGATGTCGGCGCAGATTCAGCGCGACGTCTGGTACAAGCTGTGGGGCAACATGACGATGAATCCGATCAGCGCCATCACCGGCGCGACCACCGACCGGATTCTCAGCGACGAACTGGCGCGCAACTTCGTGACGAGCATCATGCTGGAGGCCAAGGAGATCGGCGCGCGCTTCGGTATTCCGATCGAACAGGAGCCGGCGGACCGTCACGAGGTCACGCTCAAACTCGGCGCGATGAAAACCTCGATGCTGCAGGACGTGCAGGCGGGTAAAGCGGTCGAACTCGACGCGCTGGTGGCGGCGGTGCGTGAACTGGGGCAACTGACGGGCGTTGCCACGCCGTACACGGATGCGTTGCTCGGCCTCGCGCGTCTGCATGCGAGCACGCTGGGGTTGTATCCGAAGCAGTGACACCTGCATGAAGGATGAGCCGCACGCGCTGTGCCGCACGGTGATATCTGCCTGACGGAAAGGCAGAGGGAAGCCGCCGCGTCCATACCGGGCGCGGCGGCTTTTTTCGCTTTATGCGGTCACCGCGGTCGAAGCCAGCAGCCGTGCCGCTTCGATCAACGACAACGCCCGCTGCGGGTCGTCGAGTTCGGTGAGGCACAGCATCGCGAGGCGCGCCAGATATAACGGCGCTTGAGCTTCGCCTTCGTTAGTGAGGGTTTTGCACAGCGTCGTGTAGACCAGGTCGAGGTCGCTGTCCGTCATGATGTGAGTCTCCGTGAATCAGATCGTCAGCGCTGCGCTGATGGCGCGCTGCGTGGCCGCCGCGCTGCCGTTGCGCCAGCGGGCGAGTACATGGCCGTCGGGCCGGATCAGATAGACCGTGCCGGGCGTGGCGTCGAGCATGTCGTGCAGGCGGCCGGTGTGATCGTGCATCGTCGGGTTGGCGGCCGGTGCGGTTTCGTCCTTAGCCAGCGTGATGGCTTTGAACGGAATCCCTGTTTCGGCCAGCGTGCCTTGCAATTCCTGCCACGCATGCTCTTGCACAGAATCGGCATTCGCGCCGAAGCGCAGCGCGGTGAAGCAAGGCTCGAGCAGATCCGTGAGATGGATATCGACGCTCGCGCTGCCGTCCAGTCGTTTGAGCCGGCATTCCGGCAACACGGTGCCGGGCGCCGGGCCTCGGCTGAACGAGCCGGCGGCGTCCGCGGCGGCCTCGTTGAGCGGCGACTGTGTATAAGCGATGGCATGCGTCTGCCGCGGATTGATCAGCGGACGCACGGCGGCGTGCCGCTCGGCGAGTCCGAGCACGGCCTCGCGCATCAGATTGAAGGCGAATGACGGCGGCGCCATGAACTCCGTACTCTTCATGCCGTAGCTCAGGTTTTCACGCGCCGCGAAGACGCGCTCCACGCTGTAGCTGTCGAGGAGCCGCGGCGAAGCCACGCCGTTCACCACGCAGGCCAGCTTCCAGCCGAGGTTGTCCGCGTCGTCGATACCGGAATTGGCGCCGCGCACGCCGAAAATTGGTACGAGATGGGCGGCATCGCCCGCGAACAGCACCGAGCCGTGCCGGTAGCGTTCGAGCGTCAACGCGTTCGCTTTGTAGACGGTGATCCAGATCGGCGACCACTCGCCCGTCTCGCCCATCGCGTCGAGCACGCTCTGCACGCGCGGCAAGACGTTCTCGGGCAGGACGGCGGCTTCCGGGTCTTCGTCGTCGCGAAGCTGGTAATCGATACGCCAGACGTTGTCAGGCTGCTTATGGACCAGCACCGTCGAACCGGGATTGGACGGCGGATCAAAATAGGCGAGGCGCTCGGTGGCGCGCTTGCTGTTTAGCTCGATATCCACGATCACATAGCGGCCTTCGTACGTGGTGCCGGTGAGCTTGAGGCCGAGTGCCTCGCGAATCGTGCTGCGGCCGCCGTCGCAGGCGACCACCCAGTCGGCGTGCATCTGCCACGCGGTGTCGCCCGTGCGCAGCGTGAGCGTCGCGCCCGCCGTACGGTCCGGCTCGCCGCGGCCGTCCTGCGCCGGTTCCTGCTCGATCCCGGTCACGCGAGTCTGCCAACGCATATCGATCAGGTCGGCATGCCGCTCCACCTCGTCGAGCAACAACTGTTCGATCTGGTATTGCGCGATATTGATCATGGGCGGCAGCGATTGTTCGTCGTCATGATGCATGGCGAAGCGAAACACTTCGGTGTCGCGATAGAAGCTGCGGCCGCCGGCCCACGGCAAGCCTTTTTGCAGGAAGCCTTGTACGACGCCGAGGCGCTTGAAAATTTCCAGACTGCGCCGCGAAATGCAGATCGCGCGGCTTCCGGTACATACGCTGTCGTCGGCTTCGATCAGTACCGAGCGCACGCCCTGGCGAGCCAGCGCGAGCGCCAGCGTCATGCCGACCGGGCCGCCGCCGACGATTGCCACGGGCCGCCTGAGCGGGTCGCGCCCGTCGACCAGCGGCGGCACCATGCCCTCGTGACGACGGGGCGAAAACGGATAGGGTTTGAAGGGGCGGTTCATGCGCGTCTCCTGAATCTTCGCTGCCGGGATTGCCCGCCGGGGCCGGTTAGCTCTTCACAGGCGGTGCGAATCGATAACGAAGTATGAAGGAGGGCGCATGCGGCGCTGTCCTCATTTTGGGTACGGACATGGATGGCGCGGCCGCGCCGCCTGCTCGGAAAGGCCGGACGAAGGGCGGCGCGCCGCACTACTTGGTAGCGGGCGGCATGGAGGTCAAACGGTCCGCGTTGGTACGAAACCACTCGACCGAAAAGTCGACGAATGAGCGGGTTTTTGCGGAAATGTGACGGCGATCCGCATACACCAGCGCTAACTCCTTGTCGGCATTCGTGATACGGAAGTCTGTCAGCACCTGCATGAGTGTGCCGTTGCGCAAATCGGTCAGCACATGGTTCTCAGGCAAGACCGCGATCCCCATGCCCGCAAGCGCGGCTTGCCGCAGCATCAAGGCGTTGTTCACCACGAGCGCGGCGTCGAGCGTGACGCGTTTCTCGCGCCGATCCGGCGAAACGAAGATCCAGTTGCCGTCATGCGAGGCGGCGCTGAGGGCGAGAAAGGTGTGGGAGGTCAGATCCGCCGGCCGCGACGGCACGCCTTTCACGGCGAGATAGCTGGGGGACGCGACGGCAATGGGACGGACACTCAGCAACGAGCGTTTAATCAACGTGGTGCCGCTGATCTGCTTGGGCAGCACGATGCCGACGTCGAAGCCCTCCTTCACAAAATCGACGTGCTGATGCAGCAGCGTGACCGAGAGTCTGACGTTCGGATACTGCAATAGATACTCCTGTAGCAGGGGTGTCAGGCTGGACAGTGAGAACGACGCGCCGGCAGCGATTCGCAAGGTGCCGGACGGCTCGATCGTGCCGCGTATCGCAACCGTTTCGATCTCCTCGATTTCATCGAGAACGTTGCGGCAGCCCTTCGAGTAGATCTCTCCCTCTTCGGTCAGGGAGAGGCTGCGGGTATTGCGATTGACGAGTCGTGTGTTGAGGTGAGCTTCGAGTTGCTCGAGGTAACGCGTGGCCATGGCATTCGAAATGCCGAGATTGGCCGCGGCCTGTCCGAATGACATGGTTTCTGCGATGTTGATAAATACGCGCATTGCCTGAAGCTGATTCATGATATCACCAACGCTGTAACGGATAGGTGCGGAAAAATTGAGATATTAGTTTTTAACAGATAATCAATGGTCTCCCGGCCTGCGATTTATAGGCGGGTTAAATGTGAATTAATTTTGATTTACGGTATCGGTATTTCGTTCTCAAAAAAAGACGGGGTTTTGTTTTGTTGGGCTTCAGCAACGGTCAATCCTGGCGTCGTATCGAGCGGCAATGGGCATGAGCGATGCGCATCCTGCGCTGCGTGGGCCTCGCCCGTCCTTCGCAAGAATATCTCAAATATAAGTTGAAAATACTTTTGCATAGTTTTGCGCGGTTGCGTCAAAGGCGGGCGTCTAAAATTCAAATCGCACGCAGAATCTGTCTTCAATGCGAATTCAAATGAATTGGAGATGGGTGCATCCTGGTTGCGGCAGGTTTGTTCTTATGTCGGCAACTTAGTTTTAAGATAAAAAGCCAAGGTATTCCAAATGAAAAAAATCATTACTGCGACCGCCGTATCCGCCACTTTTGCGTGCGCGGCGCACGCCCAGAGCAGCGTTACGCTTTACGGCATTGTCGATGCCGGTCTGACGTACGTGAGCAACGAAGTCAGCAAGGATTCCACCGTCACGTCCGACGGGCGCGTCACGAATGGCAAGGCCATGTTCGGCATGACCGGCGGCAACATCCAGCCGAGCCGCTGGGGCCTGCGCGGTGTCGAAGATCTGGGTGGCGGACTGAAAACGGTCTTCAACCTGGAAAGCGGTTTCAACATTGCCAACGGCAACCAGGCGGTGTCCAACAAGCTGTTCAACCGTCAGGCGTACGTCGGCCTGTCCAACGATTACGGCACGGTTTCGTTCGGCCGCCAGTACGACTCCGTAGTCGACTATCTTGCACCGCTCACGGCGGCCGGCAGCTGGGGCGGCACGTATTTCGCCCATCCGGGCGACAACGACAACGCCAACTCCTCGATTAGCGTCAACAACTCGGTCAAGTTCCAGAGCGCGAACTACGGCGGCTTCTCAATGAGTGGCCTGTACGGCTTCTCGAACAATGCGGGCTTCGCCGACAACCGGGCGTACAGCGTCGGCGCGGGTTACCGCAACGGTGGCTTGCAACTGGGTGCGGCCTATCTCCAGTACCAGGGCATGGACCTGAACCAGAGCAATGGCGCGGTCAGTGGCGGTACCTTCGCGGCGTCCGCCATCAGCGGCGTTCAGAATCAACGCACTTGGGGTCTCGGCGGAAGCTATGCGTTCGGTCCGGTCATTCTTGGCACCGTATTTACGCAAAGCCGCTTCCAGGACAAGTTTTCGGATATCTCGGTTCGCTATAACAACTACGAGGTCAATGCACGCTACAACCTGACGCCGGAACTGGGTCTGGGCGCGGCCTACACCTACACGCAGGCATTGCGCGCGGCGCCGGGCACTAGCGACACGAATACCGGCGCGGCCCACTGGAATCAGTTCGGACTGCAGGCTGACTACTCGCTGTCCAAGCGTACTGACGTCTATGCGGAAGCGGTCACGCAGCTTGGCGCGAACAACGGTCGCGGCCTGAACACCGTGCAGATCAACGGCACCTCGGCGCCGTCCACGGCGAGCAATCAGTTCCTCGTGACCACGGGCATCCGTCACCGGTTCTGATCTGACTGCTGTTTCCGTTTGCAGGGCTGATGCGACCGACCATGTCTTTCGGGGTGTGAGCGGTTTTCAGCCAGCGCAATTGATTCGCGCACAACTAACGGCCGCGCCTTGCGGCGCGGTCACACGCAATCAATTGCTTTGGCGCGCATGCCCGGCTGTCGAACTATTTTTCACGGACCGTTCATGCCAGTTTTGCTGTTGCGATGCCTGATTCGCTCGTTGAACGCACCGAAACGCCTGCTCGGTGAGACGCGGGGACGGCTAGCGCTTATGTTGGGTCTGTTCGCTTTACTCACCGCCTGCGGCAAGCCCGCCGCTCCCGAAGCCTCCCAGCCGGTCGACGTAACGGTCACGACCGTGACGCCACGCGATACGCCCGTGGACTTCGAGTTTGTTGCCCAGACCCAAAGCTCGCGCGCCGTGGAAATTCGCGCCCGCGTGGATGGTTTTCTCGACAAGCGAGCCTACACCGAAGGCGAGATGGTCCGTCAGGGGCAGACGCTCTTTCTGATGGATCCCAAGCCATTCGAGGCCGCGTTGCAATCGGCACAGGGCGCGCTGGCCCAGCAGCAGGCACGGCTCGGTGTCGCGAAAGCCAATCTCGCGCGCGTCATGCCTCTCGCCGCGCAGAACGCCTTGAGCAAGAAGGATCTCGATGATGCGACCGGCAGCGAGCGCGAGGCCGCGGCCGCGGTCATCGCCGCGAAAGGGCAGGTTGAGGCCGCGCGATTGAACCTCGGCTACACCACAATCAAGTCGCCGCTCGCCGGCTTGTCGAGTTATGCAAGACAGCAGGAAGGCAGTTATGTGACGCCCGCCCAGTCTGGCCTGTTGACGTACGTGTACCAGATGGATCCGATGTGGGTCGAATTCAGCATCTCGGAGAACGAGATGCTGCGGTATCGCGACCAGATTTCAAAAGGCCAGTTGCGCTTTCCCGCTAACGACCAGTTCGAGATCACGCTGTTGCTGGCTGACGGTTCGACGTTTCCCGCGCGCGGGCGTATCGACTTTGCCAATCGCGTGTTCAGTGCGCAAACAGGCACGTTCCTCGTACGAGCCGTATTCGCCAATGAAAAAGGTGCGTTGCGTCCCGGCCAGTTCGTGCGCGCGAGGGTGTCCGGCGCCGTGCGGCCGAATGCCGTTCTGCTTCCCCAGCGGGCCGTGCAGCAGGGCGTAAAAAGCCATTTCGTATGGACGGTCGACAAAGACAACAAACCCCGCCAACGGGTCGTCGAGATGGGCGAATGGCAGGGCGATGACTGCTTTATCAACGACGGCTTGCGCGCTGGCGACAGAGTCGTTGTGGACGGGGCGCTACGGTTGTCACCCAATGCGGCGATCAGCATAACGGGGAATGCTTCTTCCGTGGAGCATCGCGCCAAAGTCATGCCGCCCGTTGCGCAACAGCAATCCGAACAGAACTCCGCGCGTTAATCCCGCGTTAACTCCGCGTTAACTCTGCGGACTAACTCCGCGCTCCAGGCGGCAAACCGGATGAAGCTCTCCCATTACTGTATCGACAGGCCGATCTTTGCGTCGGTCATCTCCATCGTCATCGCGCTTGGCGGCCTGTTGGCCATGTTTGCCTTGCCCGTCGCCCAGTACCCGGACATCACGCCGCCGCAAATCACGATTACCGCCAGCTACCCGGGCGCCAGTGCCGACGTGGTGGCGAACAACGTTGCCGCGCCTATCGAGCAGCAGGTCAACGGTGCGGACAACATGATCTACATGACCTCGTCGAGTTCGTCGACCGGCAGTTTGACGATCAACGCGTTCTTCCGCAACGGCACCAATCCGGATCTGGCTCAGGTGGACGTGCAGAACCGCGTCAACCTCGCGTTGCCGCAATTGCCGCAGTCCGTGCAATCGCAGGGCGTGCAGGTGCAGAAGAAATCGTCCGCGTTCATGATGGTCATCGCGGTGTACTCGCCCGATCACCGCTTCGATTCGACTTACGTCGCCAACTACGCGAACGTGTATGTGCTCGATGCGCTCAAGCGCATTCCGGGCGCGAACCAGGCCAGCATCTTCGGCACACCCGACTACGCGATGCGTATCTGGTTGCGCCCGGATCGCATGGCGCAGCTCGGTATTACGGCTACCGACGTGCAAAACGCGGTGGCGAACCAGAATCAGCAGTTCGCAGTCGGGCGTCTCGGCCAGGCGCCGACGGGCCTGCCAGTGGAACAGTCGTTCGCGGTGACGACGAGTGGGCGGCTCGCCAACCCCGCCGAATTCGACAACATCATCATTCGCGCGTCGAGCAACGGCGCGGCGATCGTCCGTTTGAAAGACGTCGGCCGGGCCGAACTCGGGCAGAAAGACTATTCGATACGCAGCCGGTTCCAGGGCAAGCCCGCTACGGTGATCGCGATCTATCAACAGCCTGGCGCCAATGCGCTGGATGTATCGAAGCAGGTGCGCGCAACGCTGGCTGAGATGAAACGGTCGTTCCCGGAGGGTATCGACTACAACATCGCAATGGATACCACCGACTTCACGCGAGCGTCGATCGCGGACGTGGTGAAGACTTTCTTCGAAGCCGTCGTGCTGGTGGTGATCGTCGTATTCATGTTCTTGCAGAGCTTTCGCGCCACGCTGATTCCGGTGCTGGCGGTGCCGGTCTCGATCCTTGGGACGTTCATGGGCATGGCCGCTCTGGGTTTCTCGATCAACATGCTGACCATGTTCGGCATGGTGCTGGCAATCGGCATCGTGGTGGACGATGCGATCGTCGTGATCGAGAACGTCGAGCGCAACATGCGTGAGTTCGGCCTCTCGCCGAACGCGGCGGCCAAGCGAGCCATGGATGAAGTATCGGGCCCGGTCGTCACGATCGTGCTGGTCATGTGCGCGGTATTCGTGCCGGTTGCATTTCTGGGCGGCATTACCGGGCAGATGTACAAGCAGTTTGCCATCACCATTGCGATTTCCGTGGTCCTTTCCGGCGTCGTGGCCCTGACATTGTCGCCAGCGCTCGCGGCGGTGCTGCTGAAACCGCAAGCGCATGCAAAACATCGTTTTTTCAGGTGGTTCGATAACGCATTCGCTCAGGTCACGGCGGGCTATGGCCGCGCCGTGTCGCTCACCATCAGACGCTTTGGCGTTGCGCTGCTGCTATTCGCCGGCATGCTCCTGCTCGCCGTCACGATGATGCGCTCCATTCCGCACGCTTTCCTGCCGCCTGAAGATCAGGGCTACCTGCTCGGCGCGGTCATCATGCCCGATTCGGCGAGTCTCGATCGCACCGGGCGGGTGTCGTCGCGCGTGACCGACTACTTTGCGAAGCAACCCGGGGTGGGCAGCGTCACCGTGGTCGATGGTTACAGCCTGCTCGACAATCAGACAATGAATAACGCTTCGACATTCTTTGTCGGACTGAAGGATTTCGACGAGCGGTATGCATGGGCGAACATTCGCACGCAGAATGCGCGTGCGTTGCTGCTCGGCGCTTACCGGGCGCTGTCGCGCATCAAGGAAGGTATCGTCGTGCCGGTCAACCCGCCGTCGATTCCCGGGCTCGGCACGACGGGCGGCACCGAAATGTGGATTCAGAGCAAAGGCGACGGGACTACGGCGCAACTCGCGCAGGTCGTGCAGGATTTTGTCGCGAAGGCGAAGGCGCGTCCCGAACTGGCGGGCGTCACGTCGACCTTCAACGCCTCATCGCAGCAGTTGCGTGTCGATGTGGATCGCGACAGGGCGGCCACACTCGGCGTGCCGATCGACGAGGTGTACAGCACGATGCAGACCCTGTTCGGCTCGCTGTACGTTTCGCAGTTCAATCAGTCGAGCCGTCTGTGGCAGGTCATTCTCCAGGCAGAGCCCTCGTACCGGTTGAAGCCCGCGGATCTCGAGCAGGTATTCGTGCGCAGCGCCACGGGCACGATGGTCCCGCTCAAATCGGTCGTGATGTATCGGTACGTGACCGGACCGTCCCTGATGACGCGCTTCAACGATTTCCCCGCCGTGCTGATCACCGCCAATGCGGCACCGGGCCACAGCTCCGGCGAGGTGATCGCCGTGCTGGAGGAGCTTGCGCGAACCATGCCCGCGGGATATGGCGTCGGGTGGAGCGGCGAAGCCTATGAGGCCCGCCAGTCAGGCGGCACGTCGGGCCTCGTTTTCGTGTTCGGTCTGGTGATGGTGTTCCTGATTCTGGCCGCGCAATACGAACGCTGGAGCTTGCCCGTCGGCGTTCTGATGGCGGTGCCGTTCGCCCTGTTCGGCGCTTTGCTGGCCATCCTGATAAGAGGCTTGAACAACGACGTCTATTTCCAGATCGGTCTCACCATGCTCGTCGCACTCGCGGCGAAAAACGCGATCCTCATTTTCGAGTTTGCAGTGCTGAATCGCGCCCAAGGCGCATCGGCGTTCGATGCGGCGGTGACCGCCGCCCGCGATCGGCTGCGGCCGATCGTCATGACGTCGTTCGCCTTCATTCTCGGCTGCGTTCCGCTTGCTATCGCGACCGGCGCGTCGCAAAACAGCCGGCATTCCATCGGCACCGGGGTGATTGGCGGCATGTTGGGGGCGACCGGCGTCGCCGTGTTCTTTATTCCGATGTTCTTCTTCCTGCTCGAATCGGTGAACGAGCGGCGCGCCGGCAAAAAGAACGCAGGCGCGATACCGGAGAGGCAAGGTGAAGGGAGCCTGTCCGATTCGCCCTCATTGGCTAACAGATCGACCGGTGTGGACCCCGGCACGAAGCGGGGTAATTGACATGCGTCCAGCCGGTTCAAATGTTTCCTGGGTATCGGCACTCGGGCTTTGCCTGTGTCTGAGCGGGTGCGTGATGGGCCCCGACTATGCGCGGCCGTCAATCGCCACGCCGGCCACCTTCCGCTTTTCGGATGGCGCGCAGGCGAAAATCGTCGATACGGCGTGGTGGGCGCAGTTCGGCGATCCAGTGCTGAACGAACTCATTGCCACGGCGCTCGCGCAGAACAGGGACCTGAAAATCGCAGCCGCCCGCGTCGACGAATTTCGCGGTCAATTCGTCACCACGCGCTCGCAACTGTTTCCGCAGATCAGCGCCGGTTTCAACGCCGGTCGCCAGCATGTCTCGCCGCTTGCGCAGGCGTCGTTGCCGGCGGGTCTTGGCTCGGCCTACAACTCGTTCAATGCCACGTTGCCCATCTCATGGGAGATCGACGTTTTCGGCCGTGTGCGGCGTCAGACCGAAGCCGCGCGCGCGAATCTGCTCGCTAGCGAGGAAGGTCAACGGGCCACCGTGCTCACGCTGGTGGCGTCGGTTGCCACGTCCTACATCAATCTGCGCAGCCTGGATCGGCAACTCGAGATTGCAAAGGCAACCGCGGCGAGCCGCGAGAGTTCGGTGAAAGTGTTCGAACTGCGCTTCAACGGTGGGCAGATTTCGCAGGTCGAACTGGCCCAGAGTCAGTCGGAATACGAGGCGTCGCTGGCGGACATTCCCGCCATCGAGGCGCAGATCGGGCAACAGGAAGACGCGCTTTCGGTATTGCTCGGCCGCAACCCCGGTCCGATTCTTCGCGGCCGTACGCTCGATGAACTCCAGTCTCCCAACGTGCCGGCAGGCTTGCCATCCGCGCTGCTCGAGCGCCGTCCGGACGTGTTGCAGGCCGAGCAGAACCTGATTTCCGCCAACGCGTTGATCGGCGCCGCGCGCGCGCTTTATTTTCCG
Organism: Paraburkholderia sp. RL17-381-BIF-C; assembly: GCF_046026435.1. Taxonomy (NCBI): domain Bacteria; kingdom Pseudomonadati; phylum Pseudomonadota; class Betaproteobacteria; order Burkholderiales; family Burkholderiaceae; genus Paraburkholderia; species Paraburkholderia sp. RL17-381-BIF-C. Next base: position 52,842 of record NZ_JARESX010000042.1, read on the forward strand.
CAGATTTCGCTCACCGGGCTGCTGGGCTCGTCGAGTACGCAGTTGAGCAGGCTCTTTAGCGGGCCGGCGAACACATGGGCGTTTGCAGGCGCACTGACCCAGCCGATTTTCTCCGCCGGCAGCATTGCCGGGCAGGTCGAGCAGGCCAACGCGCGTCAGCAACAGGCGCTGTATGCGTACCAGAAGGCTGTTCAGTCCGCATTCCAGGAGGTCAGCGACGCGCTTCTCGGCGTCGAGAAGTCACGTGAAAGGCTGAGCGCGCAATCTCGCCAGGTGGACGCGCTGAGCGCCTATGCAAGACTCGCGCGACAACGCTATGAAGGCGGTTACACCAGCTATATGGAAGTTCTCGATGCCGAGCGAAGTCTGTTCAGCGCGCAGTTGGCTTATGCGCAGACCCGCAGCAATGAGTACACCTCCCTTGTTACACTTTACAAGGCGCTTGGCGGCGGTTGGGGCGCTGACGCGCTTGCCGGATTGGAGCGGGACCGAGCGGTTCTACAAGGCGACACAAGATAGTCGTCGAGCGATTCGGGTTCGTGGCTAGCAGGTGGCGGGGTACAACGTGCAGACTGGCCGGGCAGGTCCGCGGTCGGATCACGAGCTAAGGCTTGCGCGCACGCGTACCCGCGCGGCCGCGCTGGTCGCGCGCGTGGTTGCCGGCGTGCGATCAATCCGCTCCGCCCACATGCAAAGGGTGGCGCGCATGCTGCAAGGTGGACGCCGCGAGGCATTCCTCGATCATCGCGCGGAAGGTGGGCGCCGCGTGCGAAGCGCCGGTCGCGCCCGACTCGGGGCCGCCCTCCGGTGCGCCGCCCACGCCGAGCACGAGCGTCGAGCGAGGGCGCCATTCCCGCGTGCGTCGCAGCATGTTGCGCAAGTACGGCGGCGATTCCGGCGCGTCGAGCGAGACGATGCAGATGATCGACGCATCCTTGAAACTCGGCTCGTCGGCGCGCGCGCTCCGGTAGCCCGAGTGCGTGGCCATCATCGGCGCGAGATTCTGGCGGCCGAGCAATTGCACGGCGATCGCGGTTGTCACTTCGTCGAATGAACCGCGACCGGGCACGCATAGCACTGACGTTTTTTCGGCTGCGCGGGGCATTGGCGGATGGGCCGAAACAGGGCCGCCGTGCCGCTCGGAAAGATCGGCCGAAGCCGAGGCCGACGCGTGCAGCGCGCTCGCGGCGTCGGCGGCTTCGGTGCGCGCCAGGCGGTCCGGCAAGCCGTCCGCGATCTCCAGGTTTTCGACGATGTCCACCAGCGCGTCGTTGACGCGCTGCAACTGGTCCGGCATCAGCACGCCGCGCATCGCATCATTGCGGGCGAGCTTGAGGCCTTCGAGCACGACTGTGTCGTAGTAGTCGATCAGCGACATCTCGCGCAGCAACCGCTCCGCCTGCACGATGGCCTCGTGCGGATCGTCCGCCAGCAAACGCTGATAGAAGTTCTGCGCGGGTGTGAGCGCGGGCTGATCGCCGAGCAGCACCGTGAGGAAGTTCAGCCGGTCCGCGTAGCGCCCCATCGTGACCACGCACAACGTGAGCGGGGTCGACAGGACGAGGCCGATCGGCCCCCACAGCCAGCTCCAGAAAATCGCCGCGACCACCACCGCGAGCGGCGACAGCCCGGAGCGGTGGCCGTACAGCAGAGGCTCGGCGATCTGCCCGGCCACCAGGTCGACCACGATGAACAGAATCAGCGTATAGACCGCCATGGTCCATTGCGGCTGAATCGCGGCAGCAAGGAAGACCGCGAGAATCGCGGCGATCCAGATGCCGATATACGGCACGAAGCGCAGCAAGGCTGCGATTACACCGAACAGGAGCGCACCCGGCACGCCGATAATCGCGAGCCCAATGGCGATCACCCCGCCCGCGCTGAGGTTCACGCCCAGTTGCGCGACGAAGTAGCGGCTTAGGCGCACGGCGGCGTCGTTGATCGCGGTCGTGGTGCGGTGAAGATCGCGCGAGCCGAACAGGCTGATCAAACGGTCGCGCAGATCCTCGCGCTGCAGCAGGATAAATATCGTCACGACCAGCACGATGAAGGTCGTCTCGATCGGCGCGATGGCCGGCGACAACGCGCGTTGCGCGAGCTGCATCGGCGTGGGCGCGGGCTCATGCACTTCCACCGGCTGCGGCACGGCGGGGGCGTTGCGCGCCGCACGTCCGGTGGGGCGCGGCGGGTTCGGCTTGGAAGGGGCCACACGCTGAAGTGCGACGGCGGCGCGGCTCATCAGCGAATCGGCGCGGCCGACGGTCTTTTCCTGAACCGTTTCGATCTTCTGCTCGATCGCCACCTGATACTGCGGCAGGTCGCCCGCGAGTTGCACCAGCTGCGCGCCGATCAGCGCGCCGACCGCGAGCAGGCTCGCCAATGCGAACAGCACGGCAATGAAAATGGAGGGCAACTGCCCCATGTGCAGACGCCGCAACATTTGCACGAGCGGCGCGAGCAGGAAGCTGAGCAGCACAGACAGCGTAATCGGGATCAACACCGCGCGGCCGAAGTACAGCCCGCACACCACCACCACGCCGGTGATCACCGAAGCGAGGCCATGCAGGCTGGGCGTGCCCGGCGGGTAAACGCGGTTCGGCCGCCCATTTGGCGGTAACGAGATTTTCATGAGCACACGTTCCGATTCAGAAGCGCTGTTGTTCTTATGCTGATCGCTCGCGGACAAACTGATGGCGTCCGGGCAATGCGCTGGAGCAAGTCATATGCCTGGATTGTAGGCGCTTTGACGCCTCACGGGTCTATCGCCTATCGCAAGTGCAGGCGCAGCAGCTCGAACAGTTGCGAGCTCCCATACAGCAGCAGGCCGATAAAGCCGCCGACAATCGTCCCGTTAATCCGTATGTATTGCAGATCCTTTCCGATGTTCAGTTCGATCTGCCGTGACATGTCGCGCGAGTCCCAGTTCTTGACCGTATCGCTGATATGCCGCGTAAGGAATTGCGCAAAGTCCGGCGCCATGGTGCGCGCCGCTTCTTCGAGGTGGTCGTTGAGCGACTGGCGCAACGCCGGATCGTGCGCCAGTTCGCGTCCGACCCATTGACCCATCGCCATCACGCGGGCATGCAAGGCCGAGTCGCTGCTTTGCAGATCGCGCTTGAGCCACGCGCGCAATTCGCCCCACATGTCTTTTACATACGAACTGAGCGCGTCGCCTTCCACCAGGTAGCGTTTCAGTTCCTCGCCTTTTTGCAGGAAGGCGGGATCGGTCTTGAGCTTGTCGATCAGTTTGTGCGCGGCGTCATCGAACTTCTCGCGAAGCTGGTGCGTCGGGTTTTCGCTGATCTGTTCGAGCATGCGGTTGACCGCGTTGGCAAGCGCTTCCGCGCCTTTCTCGCCGAGCCATGCCGAAGGCAGGATCATCTCCATCTTCGGGTATTCGCTCTTCACCCAATCGACGATGCGCTCGGCGATGAACTCGCGCGCCTGCGGCTCGCGCAGCAGCGCGATGACCTGTTCGATGCCGGCGTCGAGCAGTTCCTGATGGCGGCCGTCCTTGGTGAGCGTGTCGAGAATGGCGCCCATCGACTGCGACAGGTCCACCTTGGCCAGCACGTCGCGCAGCGCGTCCTTGATGAAGACCTGAATGCGCACGTCGTCGGTCAATTCCAGAATGCCGCTGGTCAGTTTGACGACGTAGTCGCCCAACCGCGCGGTGTTGGCCGGCTGCGTGAGCCAGCCGGTAATGCTTTGCGCCGGGTCGTGTTTCTGGATCAGGCCGACCAGCGAAGGCACATCCAGAAACTTGTCCTTCACGAAGACCGCGAGGTTGTCGGCGATCTTGTGCTTGTTCCTCGGAATGATCGCGGTATGGGCGGAGACGAGCGGGATCGGCACGCGGCGAAACAGGGCGGCCACGGCGAACCAGTCGGCGAGCGCGCCGACCATCGCGGCCTCGGCGATCGCCTTGATGCCGTCCACCCAGACGCCGCGCGGCATGAACGCGGTGACCACGAAAACGCAGGCGGCCGCGAGCAACAGGAGTAAGGGTGTGCGCTTGGCTTTTTTCAGTTCGATGGCTTTGTTCATCGGCGGCAGGGCAGCGGGTTCGGGGCGATTGAAATCACGCGGCGCGCTTCACGCGCGTCCAGAACCGCGAGTGTAGCGCCGCCCGCCAGCCCATGTACCAACCGGCTGGGACTATCTTTAGCGCGCCGGCACGGTAACATCTACGGCTAGGCTGCGCGGGCTCGCCCGGCGAGGCAGATTGCAATTGAATGGAATGGAGGCACAGTGATCAGGTTTCTGCACACCGCGGACTGGCAGATAGGCACGCAATTCGGCCAGTTCGAGCCGGACGAGGCGGCGCACCTTGCCGAAGCGCGCTTCGAGACCGTGCGCAGGATCGCCGCCGAAGCCGCCGCGCGCAAAGTCGACGCCGTGCTCGTGGCCGGCGACGTATTCGATCTGCAAACGGTCTCGGACACGGTGATTCGCCGTCTGTTCGGCGCGCTGCAAGGCTTCACCGGACCGTGGATCATGTTGCCGGGCAATCACGACGCCGCGCTCGTCGAGAGCGTATGGACGCGTGCCCAGCGCCTGAACTGCATCGCGCCGAAAGTGCGCGTGGTGCTCGAACCGGGCGTGGTGTTGCTGGACGACTGCCGGTGCGCGTTGCTGTGCGCGCCGCTGACGCAACGCATCACTTATGACGACACCACCGGTTTCTTCGATACCACGCAGACGCCACCCGGCTATCACCGCGTCGGGCTCGCGCACGGCAGCGTGAGCGGGATTCTGCAGGAGGGCATCGACTCGTCCAATCCAATCGCGCCGACGCGTGCCGCGAGCGCCCGTCTGGACTATCTGGCGCTCGGCGACTGGCACGGCCATCTGCGCGTCGACGAGCGCACGTGGTATGCCGGCACACACGAGCAGGACCGCTTCCGCGCCAATGATCCGGGCTTCATGCTCGACGTCACGCTGGCTGAGCCGGGCGCGTCGCCGGTGGTCGAGCCGGTGCGGGTCGGACAATATCAATGGCATCGCTGGGACGAAACCATCGCCGTGCCGACCGATGTGGATGCGTTAAAGGCACGCCTCGCCACCCTGGGCAGTCACGATGTGCTGCGCGTTGCAGTCGGCGGCACGGCCGCGCTCGCCGATGCCGAAGCGCTTCACGTCGCGGTGGAAGAAGCGCGCGCCCGCGTGCGGGCCTTGCGCGTTGATCTGAGCGGCCTGCAAGTGCTGCCCACCGCCGACGACCTCGCCGAACTCGGCGCGCAAAGCGGCTATCTCGCCAAGGTGGTGGCGCGTCTGCGTGGCTTGCAGGAAGACCCGCAGTCCGACCCGCAAGCGGTCAAGCGCGCGGCGGAAGCATTGCTGCTTCTGGCGCGTTTCCAACGTGAACTGCCGCGCGAAGCGAGGTCCGCATGAAGCTGCAAAGTATCGCGATCCAGGAATTCAAGCAGTTCACCGGGCGGCTCGTCATTGACGATCTGCAGCCCGGTCTCAATCTTTTCGTCGGCCCGAACGAGGCCGGTAAGAGCACGATTGCCGAAGCCGTACGCGCCGTGTTTCTGGAGCGCTACAAGGCCTCGCATCTGAAAGACCTGCTGCCGTGGGGCAAGGCGAGCGGACAGCCGTCGGTCGAAGTGAGTTTCGAGCTGGACGGCGCGGCATGCCGGCTGTCGAAGCAGTTCGTCACGCGGCAGCGCTGCGAACTCAAGATCGGCCAGAGCGTGTTCGGCGAGGATGAAGCTGAAGACAAGCTCGCGGCCTTGCTGGGTTTTTCGCGCGCCGCGCGTGGACCGCTGAAGGCAGAGAATGCGGGCGTTCCTGGTTTATTGTGGGTGCAGCAAGGCGGCACGCAGGAAGTGCGCGATTCCACCGGTCACGCCGCTCAGTATTTGCGCGATGCGCTGTCGCAACTCTCGGGCGGCAGCGAATCCGCCGGTGAGGACGCGCTGATCGCCGCCGTGCAGCGCGAGCTTCGGCAACTGCTTACCGCGCGCACGCAGAAATCCACCGGACCGCTCGCCGAAGCCGAACAGACACTCGCCCGGCTGATCGAAGAGCGCGATGAGCTGGAGCAGCAGCGTCAACAGTTCGAGGAGAATATCGCGCGGCTTGCCGCGCAGCAGGAAGCCTTCGACGACACGCAGCGCAAGCGCCCCTGGGAGCTTCACGAGCAGAAAGCCTTGCAGGCGCAGCAGCGCGCCGATGCCGCGGCTGAACTCGAACGCAACCTGCAAGGGCTCGCGCAAGCGCTCAAGGCGAGTGAGGCCGAACTGGCGCTGCCGTTGCAACAGGAGCAGAACGCACTCGAACTGGAAGCCGCCGTCGCGCGCGAGCGGCAGCAACTCGACGCGCTGCGGGCGAGCGTGGCGGCGGTGCAGGCCGAGCACGCACAAGCCGCAGCCAGCGTGGCGCAATTCGAGCAGGCTTTTGCCGATGCGAACCGCGCGCTCGAGTTGGCCAATGCGGCAGTGACGGTGGCCGATCTGCGCAGCCAGATTGAGCTCTATCGGGCCGAGAGCGAGCGGCTCGAAGCGTCGATCGCCGCTGCCGCCAAAGCTAACGACGCAATGCTGGAAGCTGCGCGCGTCGCGGCCACGCTCGAAATCGACGAGGCGAAACTGAAACGGCTCGCCGCGCTCGGCAGCGAGTTGACCGTGCTGCGCGCGCGCACCGAAGCCGCGATGACGCGCATCGAATACCGCCTGCACGGCGCGATGACCGTTGACGATAAACCGGTGAGCGGTGAAGGCGTGCTACGTCTGGACGGGGAGAAGCGGATCGGCCTCGGCTCGCTCGGCGAATTGCGGGTGGTGCCGGGCGTCTCCGATCTGCCTGCGCGATTGTCCGAACTCGCGTCGCTCGAAGCGCTACATGCGCAGTTGTTGCAGGCGCTCGGCGTGGCGTCGCTCGGCGAGGGCGAGTCGCGGCATGAACAGTGGAAGGGGCTGGTCGCCCAGCAGAAAAGCCAGGCGAAGATTCTTGAGGTGCACGCGCCGCAGGGCATCGAGGCACTGCGCGCGGCGGCGGCAACGGCTGCGGCGCGCATGCAGGCGGCCAATGAGCGGCTGGCGAGTCTGCCCGACGTCTCGACCGCGGCGCCGCTCGACGAGGCGCGCCGCAACGCCGAAATCGCACGCGACGCGTTGGAGGCTGCGCGAAAAGTGTTGACGCAGGCGGCCGAAAAAAGATCGTCCGGCATGGCCAATGCGGAATCACTTGCGGCTCAGTTGCAGCGGAAGGACGCGCAATTGAGCGACGAAACTTTCCGTCGGAGCCGCGAACAGTGGCAGACGAAAATCGTCGAACAGCGCGTGCAGGTCGAGTCGTTGCGCAAGCAGCGCGAAGGGCGTGAGCGCGAGCTGGAAGCCGCGCGCCTCGATGATCCGGCGGCGGAGGCGAAGCGCTATCGCGCGTCGGCGGAACTCGCGCGCAGCGAGCAGAACGAGCGGCAAGTGCGGATCGCGGGCTTGCGCAGCCAACTGGAGACCGTGGGCGCGTCGGGGCTTGGAGAGCGCCTGGCGGTGCTCAAGGCCAAAGTCGAACAGGCCACGCGGCGCCGGGACGAGCTCAGCTTGCGCGCGAGCGCGTTGAGTCTGCTCGACGAAGTGCTGGTGGACGAACGCGACGCCGCAGTCGCGCAATTGCGCGCACCGTTGACCGAACGGCTCGGGCATTATCTGAAGCGGATCTTCCCGCAATCGACGATCGCGCTCGGCGACGATTTGAGTCCCGCCACGCTGGATCGCTTTGGCCGTGCGGACACGCTCGATGCGCTGAGCTTCGGCACGCGCGAACAGCTCGGCATTCTGACGCGGCTTGCCTATGCGGATTTGCTGAAGGCATCGGGCCGGCCGACCCTGCTGATGCTCGACGACGCGGCCGTGCATACCGACGCCGTGCGACGCGACGCCATCAAGCGCGCGCTGATCGACGCGGCCACGCGGCATCAGATTCTGGTGTTCACTTGTCATCCCGAGCTGTGGGACGATCTCGGCGTGAGGCAGCGGGCGATTGATGATCTGAAGGTGGCGGCCTAGCTGCCGGGCCACGCAAGCACGGTGTCAGCGATCACCGCGCAAGGCCGCATGAATTGCCACATGCGGCCGATGAAAACTCACGCAGATTTGCAGAAAGATCCGATCTCCATCGATAGACGTTTCCCCTGAAACTATCACTTCGAGTCTTCGCTGCGGTCTGAGCCTTCCGCCAGGATTGGTTAACCCTGCTTGTGCCGAATGCGTGCGCATGTCCGCGTGACGACCGTCTGAACAGTCGCACGGATCACGGGGATCGCTCATGGCGCAGGATACCTTCATCAAGATTGACGGCATCGACGGCGAATCGCAGGACGCGTCGCATCTGAACGAAATCGACGTTATTGGTTGGCGTTGGAAGGTTTCGCAGGCCTCGACCATGATGTCGGGTTCCGGCGGCGGCGCGGGAAAGGCTACCGTTTCAGACCTGGAGTTCACTCACAAGCTCGACCGCGCGAGTCCGAATCTGACCAGGTTCTGTTTCACGGGCAAGCATATTAATCAGGTGCGGTTGACCGTGCGCAAGGCCGGGGGACTGCCATTCGAATACCTGAAGATCACGATGCACGACGTGGTCATTACCCAGGTCGAACCGATCGGCGGTGGCGATGAATGCCACGAAGAGGTTCATCTTTCTTTTTCGACAATGAAGCATGAGTACTTCGTGCAGAACGCGCTGGGGGGAAGCGGCGGTGCGGTGACCGCGACGCTTTATATCAAGAACAACACTGCAAATTGACAGGGCAGGGGCAGAGGAAATGCCGGTCAAGTGTACTTTTGTTCTTAATGGGAAGAACACTTCCACCTTCACGTGCGAGGGAACCGTGCCAGTTACTGCATTTTCTGGAACCGGTCGAGGGCGGGATAATCCTGACGAAACGGCCGTGGAAAACGTTGGGCCGATTCCCAAAGGGACCTACTATCTCGTCGATCGTCAGTCAGGCGGTTACATGGGCTTGATATACGACTGGTGGAACGCGCAGGGTGTTAGCTCTACCGATCGTCGAAAATGGTTCATGCTCTGGAATCCGGCAACGGGGGACACGACTAACATCAATGGCATCAAGCGCGGTAACTTCCGGTTGCATCCAGTCGGGCGCCTCGGGCTGAGTCACGGATGTATCACGATCGCGAGCCCTAATGAATTCGATCGACTTCAGATATTCATTCGTTCGCGAGGACAGACGATGCCCGTGCCGGGGTCTGCCTTGAGGGCCTATGGAACCGTTGACGTCAAATGAACAAGCGCTCACTCATCAACATTGCGACTTACACCGCTTTGATAGTGATGTCCGCGATTGCTGGTTTGCGGACCACGTATCTTATCGACATGCTCCCAATGGAAATGCCTGAGAGCGTGGAAGCATTTATCCGATTCTGGCTGTCCTGCACCGGCACTGAATATCTGGGAAATCCAGACGATATGGAGGTGCTTGCGTTCCTGCTCTATTGGGCGGTCGCCACATTGCTGATTGCAGTGGCACTAATTGGATTCAAACGGTGGCTGTCTCGCTATCTCATTGCCAGAAAGAGTGGTGAAGCGATACCTAAGATGCCTTTGTCCGTAACGCTCGTGGCATGTTCATTTGCGCTTCTCGTCATGAGTAATATTGGTTGGCAACTGTCGAGTCCACTTACGAGATACCCCCTTCATATACCCGCTCCAGTCAAGGCAGTAGTCAAATTCTACCTATCAGCCACAGGCCAAGGTGCCGGGTCAGATCTCGACGAGAACTTGATTTTGTACGTCATGGACCTTTATTGGGCAATAGCTACCCTGTGCATCGGCGTACCGGTCGTTCTTTGCTGTCTGGCGATACGTCGGTTCATGCGCAGAAAAAC
>NZ_JARESX010000043.1:0-61950 GCF_046026435.1 Paraburkholderia sp. RL17-381-BIF-C
TCCATCAATGATGTATGCCACCCATGCGTTGAGAGCCTTTGAGGAATTCTCGCTCTGACTATCAACGTGCCCGGATTTCTATCAGTGTCTGCGATGCAAGGCAGCCCCCGAAGAGGACCACGGCGTGGGACTCATGGCTGCGTCATTCCTTGGCGACGGTGCATATGTCCATCCATCGCGTCAGCACCGTGGTCCGAAAGTTGTGCGTCGAACCATGTGTGAAGTGACGACACTAATTTCGGGTCGTCGCTGCGATAGGTAAGTTCGCCGCCACCTTTAATGTCCTTGTAGGTAATCGATATCTGGCCGGGCTTTGCCGCCCTGAGCTGCGCCAATCCGGGCATGTCAGCGCCGTGAGTTCGGGCAGGCCCCGAAAAGTTACCACGCTGAAACTGCGTCTGGATTTCACGCAGATGCTCACGAATCAGCTGGGTCTGGTGGCTATCAGAGGGGCTTTTCGCAACTACCCGCTGGCTCCCCCCATCGTCTGATTTGGTGAAGATGTGAGTTGTGGCCTTAAGGCTGAACGGCATGACCTCCGCACCTCGCTGCGCGACCTCGGCCTGACGTTCAGCATCCGCCGCGAACGATTCAGCCGCCGCGCCCAAGCCTGCCATCAGGATAAGCGTAGTAAATAATGTGCCCGGTTTCATTGTATGAGACTCCTGCGTGGTCGACAGTGATAGATGATTACACCCGATGCCCTTGCGCCGGTTGCGTTGATGGCCTTTGATTGCGCGTCACGCTAGCGAATCAGGGAGCCGGGTTAAAACGTGTATGGGTTTCTTCTCCCCACTGGTAGAGGACGAGACCGGACAAGCCCATCGCAAGAGCGACAAACCAGAAGGCGTACTCCACACTGCCGCCCAGAGCGGCAGCAGCGCCAAGACCGAGCGCACCGACGCCATACCCCAGGTCACGCCAGAAGCGGTATATGCCGATGGCTGAAGCCCGCCAGGCTGGCTGTGCCAGGTCGGCAACGGCGGCGCTCAGGTTGGGGTATAGCATCGCCATTCCGATACCCGCTACCGCCGCCGCGAAACTCCACCATGCCGAACCTTTGCCAAGGGGCAACAGCAGCACACCGACGCCGCAAACCCACATACCCGACACGTTGAGGTGATGACGACCGACCCGGTCCGAAAATCTGCCCGTGAAAAGCTGCGCGCCACCCCATGTGAAGCCGTAGACACCCACTATCCAGCCTATACCAGGCAGGCTCACGCCCCGCTGATGAAGGTAAACCGGCCAGAACACCCACACCAGGGCGTCGACAAACTTTTCGACCAATCCGGCCTGGCAGAGAGCTGCCATACGACGGTCTCGCCAGCTCATCAGGGCAAACACTTCACTGCCCGTCGGTTGTTCGCCGGCTGCAAATTGACGGGACTGGGGGTGCCCTGTTGCCGGATACGCAATCGCTTCCTGACTGCTCTGGAAGCGGGCCCATGGCAGCGTCTCTGCCACTGCCAGCCAGGCGAGCAGAGTCGCAAGGAGAACTACCGCCGTGCCGAACCAGAGCAATCCTGCGCGGGGGCCGAGGACAGATGCTGCGTATCCCGTAACCACACCCGCCACTGCCACCCCTACATAGCCGGAGAATTCATTCAACCCGATAACGAGGCCGCGCTGGTCAGGACGCGTGATATCAAGCTTCGCCGTCTGGGTCATCGACCACGTCAAACCCTGATTTACGCCAAGCAGCATGGTGGCAACCACGACCCAACTCCAGGACTGGGCGAAGTAGATAAGCGGCGCAATCGGGAATGCAACCAGCCAGCCGGCGAGCAAGACTTTCTTGCGGCCGATTCGCTCAGCGAGCCGCCCGGCCACGAAATTCATCGCGCCCTTGACGACGCCAAAGGCAACCACAAACGCCACCAGCAGCATGAACGACCCGCGTGGCACGCCGAACTCGCTCTCGGCCAGTGCGGGCACCACGTTGCGCGTCATCCCAACGGTCATCCCTACGAGCAGCACCTGCAAAAGCTGCAGCACGACCTGCCAGTAATTGACGCGGATGCCGAATGCGACAGGACGATTGCGTTCAGACATGCGGAACCGCCTGAGCCCTGCGATGCAGGCTGGTCGGGACACAGCATGCTACGCCCTCGCGATTCGGGGTGTTGCCGGAATTCACGCCGACCTCCATCATTGATGATGCAGTGACCTCTTGCAAAAAGAGCCCGACGAGCCGTTCTGCTACCGACCGTTGCGACGGGCATCGTGGTGTAGCGACCCCTGGCCGTTGGTGCCAAAGGTCGACCGGGACCTACGCCGCAAGCACGACTTTCGCAACCATGCCCACCGCGATGACTCCCGCGAACACGGCGAAGCCTTGCTGCAACCGGGGTCCGCTCAGATGCCGGGCGATGAGTCGACCACCAAGCATCCCAAATAGCGCCCCCGCCGCGAACGGGACACCGACCCGCCAGTTCATTCGCCCCTCAAGCGCAGTCGACACGACGCCTGATAGCGATATGAGCGTAATGATGGTCAGCGAAGTCGCCACGATGGCATGCATCGGAGCATTCGTCGCGCGCCTTAGCGCAGGCACAATGACAAAGCCCCCACCCACACCCAGCAGACCCGAGAGAAATCCTGCTCCGATGCCGGACAGTGCCAGCGCCCGGGCGCACGGGCCGGTCCAGAGGAATCGGCCGGAGTCGACGTCGAGCTGGCATGGGGGCACGTGCTGGGAGCCAGCTGAGGCTTTTGCGTCTGACCCGCGTGCCTGCATGAACATGCGAAACGCCACAAAGGCGAGCACACCCGCAAACAGAAGAGCCAGGGGCCCGTTCGGCAACCGGTGTGCGAGCGACAGTCCGACCGGCGAACCAAGGATACCGGTTAAGGCAATAAAACCCGCAGCCCGATAACGGACGATACCTGCACGCAACCCGATTATTGCCCCCATTCCCGCTGACAGGCCGACCGCAAGTAAGGCTAGCGGCGCAGCCTCGGCCACATCCAGGTGAAGTACGAAGAGCAGCAAGGGCACTGCCACGATGGCGCCGCCAGCCCCCGTCAGCGCCAGAATCAGGCCGACAACACCTCCCAGCAACATACTGACTGCAGTCATGCTGTCCATTCCTCTGCCCTATACGAACCGCTGGATTTGCGCGGACGGCTCACCGATCAATGCCCAACTGGTCAGGCCTGCTGCCGGCTCAATTTGGCGCGTTCGAGGAACTCGAACACGGCCATGGCGCCAAGCATCGCGGCCACAAAACCCCATGCCTTCGGAAAACCAGCGCCCATCGCGACCAGCGCGGGCCCCGGGCAAAATCCCGCAAGACCCCAGCCGACGCCGAACACCGCGCTTCCCAGTACAAGTCTCATAGTCACGTTGGTGCTGGCCGGAATCTGCATGGGCAGGCCCAGCAGGGATTTTTTGCGGCGTTTTGCGAACAGGAACGCGATTGAGCCAACGGCTATCGCCCCGACCATGACAAATGCCAGTGACGGGTCCCATCGTCCCGCCAGGTCGAGAAATCCCAGCACCTTTGCTGGATTGGCCATGCCGGAGACCATCAGGCCGACGCCAAACAGAAGCCCGGAAATTAAAGCAGCGAGCAAACCCATTTCAACCTCCCAGCAGATGTCTGGATACGAACACGGTCAGAAAGCCGCTTGCCATAAACGTTGCCGTTGCGACAAGTGACCGGATGGACCCACGCGAGATGCCGCAGACACCATGACCGCTCGTGCAACCGCTTGCGTAACGGGTGCCAATGCCAACCAGAAAGCCCGCAACAAGTATTTCGCCCCACCCCGCCTGGATATCAGGCGCTACCGGATTCCCGAGCAGGCTTGCCAACACAGGCGCCCCAATCAACCCTACGAGAAAAGCGACACGCCACCCCGCATCTTTCTTAGGCGTGCCCAGCAGGCCACCGAGGATGCCGCTGATGCCAGCGATACGTCCGTTGAATAAAACAAGCACAGCAGCTGCGGCGCCAATCACCAGACCGCCAGTCAATGACAGGCCGGGTGTGAAACTCGCGATATCAATCGACATGACCTCTCCTCACCTTCATTGAGCGCAAAACTGGTCGTACAGCACGTTCATGACGGCAATCGCTTCCTTGCTCGCGATGGAATAAAAGATGCTCTTTCCCTCGCGCCGTGTCGCCACGAGTTCGTTATCGCGAAGCACGCCGAGCTGTTGGGAAAGCGTCGGCTGACGTATGCCCAACTGTTCCTCGAGGTCGCTCACACATAACTCGCCCTGCGACAACTGGCACATCAGAAGCAACCTGTCGGGATTGGCCAGCACCTTCAGTAGCGCACAGGCTTTCTCTGCCGATGCCTGCATCACCGACAGGTCGATTGGGACGGACTTCTTCCTCATCTCACCATCCTTTAATTTACACACAAACATTATATTGCATTGTAGATTATTTGTGAATAGAATGAGTAACATCTGAGGAGGTCAGGATGCAGCCCATCGTTCAGCCGTTCTTCGACCCGGTCACCGGCACGGTGACTTACGTGGTGTCTCAGTCCGGGCATCAGGAATGTGCAGTCATTGACCCGGTCCTTGACTACGACCCCAAGGCAGGACGCACGTCAACGGCGAATGCCGACAAGGTCATCGAGTTCATTCGCCAGCGCGGCCTGCGGGTGCAGTGGATTCTTGAAACGCACGCGCATGCGGACCACCTGTCAGCAGCGCATTATTTGCGCGGCGAGCTTGGCGGCAGGATTGCGATTGGAGAGCACATTCGCACCGTTCAGGGCGTCTTCAAGAAGCTGTTCAATCTGGAGCCTGAATTCCGCCTTGACGGCTCCCAGTTCGACCACCTGTTTGGCGAAGACGAGACATTCTCGATTGGGAGCCTGACGGCGAGAGCGTTGTATGTTCCCGGCCATACACCTGCCGACACGGCCTACCAGATTGGCGATGCGGTCTTCGTGGGCGACACGCTTTTCATGCCGGATGTTGGCACCGCGCGTTGCGACTTCCCCGGCGGCAATGCGCACACGCTGTTCGGGTCGATTCGAAAGCTGCTGGACCTGCCGGACAACACCCGGCTCTTCATGTGCCACGACTATCCACCCGAGGGCCGGAACCCCGAATGGGAAACCACGGTGCTCGCTCAGCGTACGCATAACATCCATGTGCACGACGGCGTAACGGAAGAACAGTTCGTCAGTATGCGCGAAGCTCGCGACGCAACACTTGCGATGCCCGTTCTTATTCTTCCGTCTGTGCAGGTGAACATACGGGCCGGGGAATTTCCACCCGCCGAGGAAAACGGCATCCGCTATTTGAAGATTCCGTTAAACGCGCTGTGACATGAAGACTATCCAGTTCCGGCTCGCTAACGGCCCGAGCGCTCTGTTCGAGTTGTTCAGGTCCCTGCAGGGCGAGGCGTCGCCGTCCTGAAGCGGACTCAACAGTACTGGGTTTGGCGGACTGCGCCGGACAATGCAGCAAATACAAACTCGCCGAAGCGGGTTACATAAAACAATGATGGAGGAGATATGAAATCCATTGGCCCGGATCAACGCAAGCGATTGCGCTGGCGCGCTGCCCCTACATTCATCACATGCGCGCTAACGGTATCCTGTATCGTGCAGGCGCAGGAGTCGCCGCTCGGCGCCACAATCGCGACCAAGGGTACCGCCAAAGGTATCCCGGCGTGTATAAGCTGTCATGGCGCGCAAGGCGAAGGAAATGCTGCTGCGGGATTTCCAAGGCTTGCCGGAGCAGGCGCCCCCTATCTCGAGGCTCAACTGGACGCGTTCGCGAACGGACAGCGGAAAAGCACGGTTATGCAACCGTTCGCGAAAATCATGTCATCCGAGGGCCGCATGGCTGTCGCTGAATACTTTAGTCGCATGCCCCCACCGCCAGATGCTCGCCCGGAAAACAGTAGTTCCGCAGTACCTTCGGATACGGGAGCGTGGCTGGCCACGCGTGGGCGGTGGGAACAAGGCCTGCCTGCCTGTACGCAGTGCCATGGGCCCGGTGGCTCAGGCGTAGGAGCAGCATTCCCGCCACTGGCGGGTCAGCCAGCATCGTACATTTCTGCCCAGTTGCATGCATGGCAGAAGGGCCTGCGTCCACCAGGTCCACTGGCGCTCATGCCGGTCATTGCGAGCAAACTCTCGGAAGCGGACATCAGAGCTGTGTCGAATTACTACGCCGCTGAACCCATTGCCGGGAACGTGAAGAGCGTCGGGGAGGCAAGGCGATGAGCGTCCGTGAACATAAGCCTCTCCTCAGGGATATTTGCATACTCGCGTCCGGCATCGTTGGGGCGCTCATGATTTGCCTGGCGTCGGCCGCTGAACCAGGCGCAAACCTGGCTGCCGCACCTGACGCGCCGAAAGCCTTCTCCCCGCCGAACGAAGCGTCCATGCCAACTGACGATTTCGGCAAAGCAGTCAGGATGGGCGAGCAAATCTTCAATCACACCAGGGAAAATGCAGGCAAATACGTTGGCAATTCGCTTAACTGCGCGAGTTGCCATCTTGACGCCGGGCGACGACCGAACTCAAGTCCGCTCTGGGCCGCCTATGTGTCTTATCCTGCCTACAGAAGCAAGAATGGCCACGTCAACACGCTCGCCGAACGCCTGCAAGGCTGCTTCCGATACAGCATGAACGGCAAAGCGCCGCCGCTCGGCGACCCCGTACTGGTGTCGCTGGAGGCCTACGCTTACTGGCTCGCGAAGGGTGCGCCAGTCGGCGAGCCGATTCCCGGAAGGGGCTACCCAAAGCTCCCTCCTCCGACGTTGAAAGCTGACTACACCAGAGGCAGCCAGGTTTATGCACAACATTGCGCCCTATGTCACGGCACCGATGGTCAAGGCCAGTCGTCGAACGGGAAGACAGTCTTCCCACCGCTTTGGGGACCCCAATCGTTCAATTGGGGTGCAGGGATGCATGAGTTACAAAACGCAGCAGGGTTTATCAAGGCAAACATGCCCCTCGGTCTCGGCGGTACATTGAGTAACCAGGAAGCATGGGACGTCGCGCTTTTCATGGATAGCCATGAGCGACCACAGGACCCACGCTTCACCGGCTCGGTCGAAGGTACGCGCGCCAGATATCACAACTCCCCCAACTCGTTGTACGGACAAGTGGTGAATGGGCATGTCCTCGGAAGCCCATAACTTACTGTGGGGTAGCCACGCGTGCGACGGGCGGACGCGTCCTACTCCCAAAACATCCCGGCCAGGGTCACCGTCGGGTAAGTGGGACGGCAGTTTTTTAGTCCGACGCGTAGTTGGCAGACTGGAACCGCCGCTGCGCCGGTAAAAGCACGATATTGCGCGACTTGGTGACAGTGGCGCAGTCAAAGGCTTCCTTCAATCGCATCATCTTGGCTTAAGCATTCCTACCTTACCCTGTCTTCACCAGTTGCGAGCAGGCTTGTTCGCGACGGGAAAAACTGTGGAGGTACGAATCATGAAATCACTTCAAGCCGTCGTCATAGTCGCCGTGCTGGCGACACCGCTTGCTTCTTTTGCTCAGCAGTCGAATGCACCGGTCACCCGAGCAGAGGTGCGCGCCGAACTCGTGCAGTTGGAGAGAGCGGGATACACTCCAGCGAAACGTGACAACGCCACCTATCCAGCCGACATCCAGGCCGCCGAAGCCCGCGTCGCGGCACAGAACTCCGCGACCGAAGGCGTGGGCGGAGTTACGAGCGGTGCCGCACAGTCGGGTCAGCGCATTTCGGCCACTACGAGCTCCAACGCGCTGTTCCGGCACCACTGATGATGCGCAACGGTTCGTCCTGTGATGCTCAAAGGAGCTTAACAGGACGAGTCCGCCAAGACGGATAATGTTCCAACCTATGAGGCAAATTTACCCGACCGACCGCTCGATTCGCCTGCTTCCTCCGTGGTTTGGTGCGCGCTAATCGCCCGGCCCCCGCGTGCTGTCAACTTTCAGTAGCCAACACACTTCAACCGGCGCAGTGACAATACTTGGACAGGTTGCCCGAGGTCATTTCATTGACGCTCGGAGCAGCATGCTTGACCGATGCTGCGGGTCCGCAGCCGTGTCTCAATTCCATACGCTTCCGGAAACATTGCCGTGAACCGATCCAC
This sequence comes from Paraburkholderia sp. RL17-381-BIF-C, assembly GCF_046026435.1. Lineage (NCBI taxonomy): Bacteria > Pseudomonadati > Pseudomonadota > Betaproteobacteria > Burkholderiales > Burkholderiaceae > Paraburkholderia > Paraburkholderia sp. RL17-381-BIF-C. Next base: position 8,070 of record NZ_JARESX010000043.1, read on the forward strand.
CTGCGGAGCGTCGTACATCGCGTACAGATAGAGCTGGGTCGTCCCACTGAGGCTTGATCTTGAGCAACTTCTGAGCGCCCGAGCATTCTATTCTGATTACATGAATTTGCTGGCAAGCAAATCCGGATGCGCTACACGTCAAGTAGGCGATAGGCGAATACGATACCAGTGCTGCTGTCCGTCGGTAACAGTGACTCAGGGAACGAAATGTTCACACGCGTTATGGTGGGTATTGACGGCAGTCTGACGGCAGTTGCGGCACTGACCGAGGCGATCCAGCTCGCCACTGCTGAGAAGGCCGCCATTAGAGCTGTCAGCGTCGTCGAGCGCGTACCTGACATCGTCGGCCCGGGCCTTGGCTTCGTCGACTCGTCAGCGCTCGCACAATCGCTTCGCGACATTGCCCAGGCGGCGCTCGAGCGGGCGCACAATCTTTTCATATTGACCGGCCTCGTTGGCGAAACGGCACTGGTCAATGCAGGCGAAAGCGATGTCGCCTCAGTGCTGCTTCGTGAGTCGCAAACGTGGGGCGCCGAACTCATGGTTCTGGGCACGCATGCTCGCCACGGAATTGAGCGCGTCCTGCTCGGCAGTACCGCCGAATCGTTCCTGCGCATGTCGACTATTCCTGTATTGCTGATTCCGCATCACACGCACAACGAAGATCGCGTGCCATGAACCGGTCAGATAACAAGCGAGCGAGCCGTGTCCGATATGCGGATCCCCCACCTGTTTGGGGATCCGCAGCACTGGCTTCGATAGCGCACCTTAAGGGTCGGCGTCCCTTATCTTTCCAGCGTGGCCTAAGCTCGGGCATTGCGCCAGACGCAGGTCCGCCAGCGCGGCGCGACGGCGATGCCTGTCGATCTGGACCGGACCACGCACGCCTTCGACGACGCCCGAGATAGCCACATCAAGGCAGTGACAACGAATGATCCCCATGATTCGCGGCAGCCCCAGTTGATGCGCAAACATCTCGCGACGCAGTCCCGTTCCGAGAAGGTAATCTCGGGGCCCTCCCATCAACCTCCAGGTGAAGACAGGCCGCGCTTCGCTACACTGAAGGGCACCGCAATGACCCTTAGCGTTTCGTACGAAACAGTCCCTGCGGGAGCAAGCTTGCGATATCGAGCGCGCCGCACGAAACGCTCGAAGCAATCCATCCGTGGTTTACCGCCCAGCGTTTGGACCGCGCGGCCCACGGTCACAATGCAGGACGGAAGCTGAGTCGGGACATTTGTACCCAGGAGGAACCAGCATGACACGAACCGTCAGCAGTCGTCGATCCGTGGTCAAAGCGATCACGTACCGTGTGCTGATTATGTGTCTGGACTTCGTGACGATTTATCTGTTCACAGGCACAACTCACGTGGCGATTGCTTTCATGATTGTCAGTAATGTCTATACTTCGATCGGCTATCTAGCGCACGAGCGGATATGGGCCCGTGTCGGGTGGGGTATCGGCGAGACATAGGCCTGCCTGTTCACATAGATTCGACCACGTTTTGAGTCCGCAGAACCCATTCAGGTAGTTTCACCGTCGCACGCGTTGGCGCAAGCGATATGAGGGCGCGCAACATTGCCGTCACTTCGCAAGCCGCGCGCGGATCGCCTGCAATTCCTGCCGTCGCTTTGCCGTCGTTTCTGGATAACTCATTTCCAGTCCCTCAAGCGTCTCCAGCACAATTGTGGAAACGATCAGCCGCGCGTTCTCCTTGTCATCGGCAGGAACGACGTACCAGGGTGCGTTCTGGGTGCTAGTCGCACCAAGGCACTCCTCATACGCCATCATGTACTGTTTCCAGAATTTCCGTTCCTCAATGTCCGCAAGGCTGAATTTCCAGTTCTTTTCCGGATTGTCGATACGTTCGAGGAATCGCTTTCGCTGCTCCTCCTTCGAGAGGTGGAGGTAGAACTTTACGATGCGGGTCCCGTTGACGTGCAGGTGCTTTTCCAGATCAGCGATCGAGCGATAACGGTCGTGCCAGACTGTCTTCTCATCGCGCCGTGCATCGAACAACCCTTCACCGCGGAGGATCTCCGGGTGGACACGGACGATCAGCACCTCCTCGTAGTAGGACCGGTTGAAGATGCCGATCCGCCCGCGTTCAGGTAGATCACGCGTGGTACGCCAGAGAAAATCGTGTTCCAGCTCGGCGGCGCTGGGATGTTTGAAGCTGAATACCTGGCAGCCTTGGGGGTTGACCCCAGACATCACGTGCCGGATAGCACCATCTTTTCCCGCCGCGTCCATCGCCTGGAAGATCAGCAGGATCGCAAAGCGGTTGGATGCGTAGAGGAGCTGTTGCAGCGCACTAAGCCGCGCGACGTGCTCCCCGAGCAGCATTTGATAGTGCTCCTTTGACGTGTAGAAGGGCTTTATCTTCGTCGGCCACTTCCGGAAATTGACCTCATCCCCTTCCAGCACCCGAAATTCGCTTGAACTGATTTGCATTCATATCCTCCCGTCTGCGCGGATCACGCAGGTCGCGTCCCTCGTTTTGAGTACGCAAGACCGAACTCGCCTGGCTGCAACATCTCATCCACTGATTTCTTGTGATCCGCGCTAATACATGCGAAATTGAGCCGTCAGGGTGGCTGGAATAACGTCCTATGCAACCCTGAGACGAGCGAACACGGGGATCTTCACCAGCCCCATGACCAAAGCGAAGAGGACCGCCGCGGCAAGTACGCCAGCCACCATGGAGACCGGCAGAGGCGTCATTGCGACCCCGCCTATCGCCAATGTCGACGCGATGACGAGATCGGCAACGGACGATACGACGAGCCAAAGGCTTGGCCGCACACCCCATATGTGCTGGCGCTCACGAATCGCGTAGAGCATCGCCTGGCTACCGAAGACCAGGGCAACAAATGCAACGGTTCGCAGTGCATCAGTTGCGAGGGCCATCGCAAATTTCCCGATGGCCAGCACTCCCATGCAGAAGGCTAACAGGCAAATTCCCATTGCCACACCTACGATCGTCAGGTTGCCGATGCGCCAGGCATTTGGCCACGGCGAAGGCTGCACATGGTCCGTCGTCAACGACATGGCGAGAAAGTCGCCCGTGATCATCACAATGACCATCAAAAGCGGGTTCAGGATCGCATGCCCGGTCATGATCAAGCCGAGCACAAGGAAAAGCACCGCCACGACCTTCTTGATAATCGAGTTCAACGTGTAGGTCAGGATGCGCTGGAACGTCACACGACCTTCCTTTACCGCTGCAACGATGCCCGCGAGCCCAGGCTCGGTCAGTACCATCCCGGCAGCCGATTTGGCAACGTCAGTTGCTGTCGACACCGCGATTCCGATTTGCGCCTGGCGTAGCGCCGGCGCGTCGTTGGCCCCATCGCCGCACATGCCTACGGTGTGACCGCTCGCCTGGAACTCCTTGACGAGTTTGAACTTGTCCTCTGGCAACACGCCTGCGTAAACCGCAAACGCGTCCGGTTGTAAATTTTCGGGAATTGGACCCGGTGGACACGTGGCACCATCGAGTCCCACCGCGTGCGCCACGATGGCTGCGGTCGCCGGCGCGTCGCCCGTCACCATCACCACCCGCACGCCCAACCCACCCAATTCCGTAATGAGCGCTGCTGAGTCTGAACGCGGCGGATCGCTGAGCGCGATCAGTCCTACCAGCTTCATTGCCGCTTGCGGTCCCGCCGCGACGGCGAGAACCCGATAACCCTGCTGCTCGAGTTCGTTCGCCACCGCGTTGGCTGTCGGCGAAGATGCTGCAAGACCGGCGACCGTCGAAAAGGCACCCTTTATAACCCGTTGCGTACCCCCGGCTGAATCTATTGCTGTCGCCTCGGACATCTTCTTCGTCGGATCAAAGGGTGTGAACTTGACCAGGCTCGGCGCGTCGCAAACAGTTTCCTTCGAGGCCGCGACCCGAATGGCCGCGTCGACAGGATCCTGCCCGCCGTCCGCGCTAGCCAGCGCCGCCAGCGCCAGGACGTGTTGCTGATCGAAGTCGGGCATTGGCCGAACGGTGCTGACCGTGATCGCATTGAGCGTCAGGGTGCCTGTCTTGTCAGCGCACAGCACACCCATGGTCGCGGCTTCATCCACCGCAGAGAGGCGCGTCGGCAACACGCCGCGCTTTGCTAGCGCCCGGGCGCCAAACGCGGCCGCAAGAGTGAAGGTTGCCGGCAGCGCAACCGGAATCGATGCCAGCACCGCCGTAAGTACGAGGGGGACGATCTCGACAAACGGCACTTTGAGGAAGTAGGCGCAGACCACCAGCATCGCAATAACGAAACCATTGAATACCCCGAGATTGCGCACCACCTGGAGCACCGCCTTCTGCTGGGAGCTTACAACGTGGGCGGTACGGACGAGTTCGGCGGTACGGCCGAACTTGGTGCGCACGCCGGTCGCGGTGACCTCCGCTACCGCCTCGCCGCGCCGTACAAGCGCGCCAGCAAAAGTTTGCGCGCCTGCGCCCGCTTCAATAGGTACTGATTCGCCAGTGAGCATTGACTGGTCGAGCAAGATGCCTCCAGCGAGGAGGCGCATGTCAGCGGCGACCACGGCACCGAGCGACAGCTTGACCACATCGCCTGGCACCAGGTCAGCGGCGGGTACAGTCAGCCAGGTACCGTCGCGCCGGACCGACGCGGTCAGCGCCAACCGTGATTTCAATGCAGCGAGTGTCGCCTGGGCGCGGCTTTCCTGGAATAAACCGAGCGCCGCGTTAAACACAAGCAGAGCGGCAATGATTCCAGCCTCAACGAATTTCCCCAGTGCGCACTGGAGCACGATAGCAGCTTCAAGCATCCACGGAACTGGTGCCCAGAATTTGTCCAGTGCCATGCGTAAAGGGTGCCCCGAAGTATCGGGGATCGAGTTAGGACCCGACGTTGCCAGCCGGCGACGAGCTTCATCGCCAGTGAGGCCATTGGCCAAACTCGCTGTCACGGTGTCGGACTCACCAGTTGGGGACAAGATCGTTGCGGAAGGCGGAACAGGCATGTTTTGGTGTACTCGTTGTCGCAGTGGGCCGTAATCCAGTTCAGCAACGCATCAGTGCTGGCTCACATTGCTACCATGATCGGAGCTTTCATGGAAGATTTCGAGGGATTGCCGATGGGCAACTCAATACCCTCTTGCGTTGCCAGGCATGCCGCACGCAGTGACGCGTGCACGTCGACCGGTTGAACCCGGCCCACCCGCGCGGCTCCTCGAGGCATCCACAACTGCCTTGCGGGGCTCGCACGACAAGTCAGACTATCCTTGAAAATCAAGAAGGTGCTGCGAGCTTGAGTCCTCACGCACAGCAAAACGTCGACGCTGGAGTCCCCCCTTGATCAGGTCTTAGGCACTGCAACCAGCCCAGCACCGTCTCGGATCGACGAGAATGCAGTAAGAACTCAACCCGGCGGGATTCCGACGTTTCGTGTCACCGCGACCAACTGCCCGGCATTGGACCTACGGTTTTCCGTCGATCACCGTTAGATACCGTGCGATCGGTTCAATTTGATCAGCATCGAACGGCGCGCCGTAGACCGCGCGCATCTTGGTCACCTCTGCCTTCCACTCCTGAAACGACAGTGGTGGTTGCCGGGTGACCATCCCCACAGAATGACAAATCACGCAATGCGCGTTAGCAAGATCTGCCCCCATGCCAAGGGGGAAAGCCTCCCTGCCATTCGGCAATGCAACGTCGACGGTACGGATCACAGCTGTGGCACCGGGCTTGTCCGGCCCGGCAACCGCCCATGGGCAGGCATAACTCGCGGATACCATCACAAACACCGCAAACGCTTTCATGATCCGTTCCTCACGCGGCGACGACGGTCGCTGATTCGACGACATTGCGCATGTAACCGCCGCTGTTCCAATTGGGCGTTTCCGGCTGTTCGATACCGTCGCGGTTCACGGCCTTCACCTTAAGCGCATACTGCCCCGATCGCCCAGGCGTAAAGGGGGCGTCCCAACGGCGAAAACTGTATTTCCCAAAGTCCCTTTCGAGACGCGCCGGCACCCAGGATGCTCCGTCATCAGACGAAAAGAGAACCTTACGCACACCGGTGTCGCCACCGAATGCGATGCCCCTGATCATCTTCTGTTGCGCCACCTGCAACACCGAACCGTTATCGACGTTGGTGAAGAATGACCGTGGCACCATCCGGTTGATGGGTATTGTCTTGACTCCGGGCTGCCCCGGCCGGACGTTTGCATGAGGCGTATCCGGAATCTGGTAAGCCGTAGCCATCCAGAAGTTCTCGTCCGGGCGCGCGATAACCTCCATGTCATTGAGCATCTTCATCCAGTACGTCGAATACCAGCCCGGCACAACGAGTCTTAGCGGGAAGCCATTGAGCAGCGGCAGCGCCTGGCCGTTCATTCCGTAGGCGATGATCACTTCGCCGTCGCGGGCATGATCGACACTCAGTGTTTTGACGAAGTCCGGCGTCGCGGAGATCACCCCGGATTCAAGACCGTTGAACCGGACCTGAACCGCACCCGCCTTGACCCCTGCCCGATCAAGTATGTCCTTGAGTCGAACACCGGTCCACAGTGCATTGCCCATCGCGCCGTTGCCCCACTCTCCGCCTGCCACACGTGGATTGAAGAAGCCGCGCGAGTTTCCCGCGCACTGGTTCACTGCAGCCACCTCTACGTGCGGAAAGTCGCTCATGATCTCACTGAGGCTCAGAGAGAGTTCGCGCTCGACCAGCCCACGGACCACCAGACGGAAGCTCCCGCCATCGACGTGGGTCGGGATACTGGACAAATGCCAGCGCACGAAGAAACGATCGTTCGGCGTGAACACACCATCGTCGAACACGGTGAACGGTGTCTCGAGCAAGGGGGGTCGGCTACGCACGAGAAGCATCTCACCTTTCTGGGGAAATGCACCGGTCAACTCCCGCACACCGTTTTCGAATGGCTGCGTGACCACGTTGGTTGCCAATGAGCGCCGGGTCCAGCTTCCACCGAAGCCTACCAGCCCTCCGGCCGCCAGGATACGCAGCAACTCGCGGCGCCCTGCACCGTATTTGTCGTTCATGGTGGTCTCCTTCATTATCCGCCGAAGTGTGCTTCGCCAGCTGCGCATCCAGATCAGGTACTCCGACGCACTCCAATCGTCCCAAGCCCGGTTGGGTTAGATCGAAGCTGCCACGATCGACTATGGAAACGCGGGAATCGTTGGATCGGTACCCTCTACATCTGCTTCGGGATGGTGGCTCTTGACCAGTTGCTCGATTTCTTCGACACGATCTTTCTTCACGTCGACCATCATCAGCAATTCGCCGTTGCCGATCGCGTCTTCAAACTGCTTGAGCCGGGTATTGGGAACGTCGACGCCGATCATCGTCGCGGTCCAGGCGCCGAATCCGGCACTCGCCAGCGTCATCAGCACAACGACACCACCGGCGATCGTTAGGCCAGTTGGAGGAAAGGCCATAGCGACAAGGCCCGCCAGCACGCCGGTAACGCCACCCGCCGCAACCCCGCGCGCAAGCGCCGGGATCAGATCGCTTCGTTGCGCCAGCGTCGCCTCCGGCAAATCCTCGAGCGGTACGCCTGCCCGGGCGAGCACGTGAACGTGGCGCCACTCGATCCGCCTGAGCAGTAGTTCGTCAATGATTTCCCTTGCACTCTGTACATCTGGTATCAGGAAATATATGCGCCTCATTTCGCCTCTCCTATCGGGATTACCCGAAACCCCGCGTCGACGGCCCGACTGGCGGCCGGTGAGCGCAACCTCCTCTAAATATAGTCCGAATCCGCAATGACTTAACCGGGAAACGACGACTGGTACCTGCCAGATCCCCGGTTCAGGTTCTGAGCGACAATTCATTCGCTTTCTTCTTCCGGAAGGCACCGATTCCCATGCTTCTGACTGCGTTCATGGAAACCACGGAGAGCACCGGATGATCGTCTCACTCTGCATCGGAAGCCGCCAACACCGCCAGAACCATTGCCCTAACACCGACGCCGCGCCGATGATTCGTCAGTGGCGAACTAACTGGTCGTCCGAAAATGTGCGGTCGCGTGTCACGTTTCGGGACATACGCCGGCCAGTTTTCCGGCGCTTTAGCTTGATGAAGGTTTGCGACGTGATGTCTGTAGTGTTCCGCTCCCGCTTGTAGTTTTTCTAAGAATGCGAGCGGGCGTAGTCGCGCCGGAGCGATCACCATTCTGTATTGCTTCTGGTCAGGCTCTGCGTCCAGCACAACCCACTCCCGCTCCGGATAATCCATCGCTGGAAACGGCATCCATAAAGGTCCCGATCGCGCGCTTCCGCCGCTGGCCGCCTCAAGGTAGCAGGAAAAACTGTCGAGGCAAGCCAGTGCAAATACTCGCAGGATTGTCCAGCGCTCGACCGAAGAGGTCCATCCGGGCAAACCAACTGGCGCGAAGAGCGAAAGCCAGACAAGGACACCAAGCAGCCCATGCTCGCATCGGCCGAAAAGATGCGCCGGTACGCCGACACCCTCCCATTTTGTCCGCCATCGCAGTACTGCTTGAGCAACCGGACAGAACGGTGTCGTTGTGCATGCATCGAGCCGCCACGTGAAATAGCGGCCAGCGGTATAGACACACCTGCGATGCCTTTGCACGACATGGCGTATGAGATATCGTCGAATCGACTTGTAACACGCGATGGCGTCAGGCAGCACGTCATCGGAAGTGCGTATCGCCGGCGAACGGGGCAATTCTCCGACGCACTTACGGCGATGGTCAACATCTGTTTCTAACGAATCGCGAACAAAACCCACCGGATGGACCAGGACATTCGAAACCCCTTCAGTCTGCCCCTGCACGACACGCGCGCAGAAGCCGCCGAGCCCATCCTCGCCGCTGCCCCGTGGCGGCGCCGAAGCCAGCCAGGTCTCGCGGACTTCCTGCTGTCGCAAGTTAGCCAACAGTCGCCGAAGATTTGATGAACGGCGGCCGAACCAATCCCGCGCAAGACCTTGCGCGACCTTGCCCCGGTACACAAGCGATAACCTGGTCGCGGGATCTCCTGCCGTGCCGGGCGAGCGCACCCAGTTGTGCCCGCACGTCGGACAGCATAGGGGCAGACGGAAATTGCATGCCTGCAGCCGGTAGCTCATCAAGGCCTCGCCACATTGGGTGCAACGGTCAAGGAGTGGACTTCCGTGGACCGGACATGTCTTGCACCCGTCAGACTGAAAGACGGCGAGATGAATACCGCGCGCGGCACACTGCACGCACCACATCAATTGTTGCGGTCCGGCACTCCGCGAGACGCTGCTAACCGGCAAAAATGCAGCCGCGACGTCGCAAAGAGGAACGCACATCAGATCGCACATCCGGAGGAGATCGAACTGACGCATGTCGCGAAGGTCGATGCCGTGCTTCACAGGCCAGCGATCCGGCTTTCGTAAGAAAAGTTCCGCCAATGCTGTACACGACAACGCGTTCAATTGCTGGAACCTGGCGAGCAGCATAAACGCGGACTGACCTGGCAGATTCCAGTCGTCGCGCCAGCACCACTCGCCGACTCGAGAATTGTCCGCCCCGGGTAGCAGAATTTCGAAGCGACTTTTCATGGTGCAGCAGCTACGTCGTCAACGAAGATGATGCGCAAATCTTCCAGTGCCGCGACGTAGTTGGATTCGTCTACCGCTTGCGCCCACGATGCGGGGCTGAGTGCAAAATCCGATGCGTCGTGGTTCATGTTGTCGTTTAATGCGATCTCGATAGTGCGCGCCACATACTCCATCGGCACCTCCATCGTGAAATCAAACCGCGCGCGCCGGTGCGCAGCGTCAAAGGCTTCCCACAACACGACGTGCTGCTTCTCAAGGCGGAAGCCGGTGTCGAATGCGCGTTGCAGAAAATAGCGCGTGTAAGGCCAGTCACTGCCGTCTGGAAAAGTGGACATGTCGTAAGCGGCGAGCGACATCTTCAGATCGTCGGCGGCACGAAAGCCGTCGAAGCGCAACTCATCGACCATGAAACGGGACACGATCTGCGAGGTGTCCACGCTCTGCCGGAACGAACTCTTGCGGTTCAGGATGCCAGGTTGACCGACCAGAAATGTGAACATCCGCACACCGCGACGCTCGAGTTCGTCCTGCACGTCCCGCAGCCATTCATAGTGTTCGAGCTCAAGCCGCTGCGCCTCATCGACAAATACGATCAGTTTGTTACCGGCGGCACGTTCGACCAGTTCAGCCAGCTTATGGTAGAGGCGTAGTCGGCGCTGCAACGCCGTGCCGCTATCAGGGCGCCCATGTCGTGCCGCCTCGAGCAGCATGCCGAAAAACAGTGCCTCCGAGCGCGACGGATTGCGCGGCATGCCGATCGTCAGGACCGCCACGCGAGGCAGTTCCAGATGGAGCAGCCGGACACAGTATCGGATCGCATAGGTCTTGCCCCAGCGAGTGTGTCCATAGATAACAGCGCCAGCGACGCCGCGACGGATGCACTGACGCACGCGTGAGTACATCGCCGCGATTGCCGGGGTGGGCACCATGTACATCTGGTTCAGAAGCGGATGCGCCGATGGATCAACGGGGCGTTTCAGTGAATCAGGCATCGTTCACCCGAACGTAAAAATCTGCGTGAGCCACGGTGCGTCCGGCGTCTTCCGGGCAGGTGTTTCTGCCGCCGGCGCTTCGCTTTTCACGGCTGGGACAGCGTGTGCGACATCGGGTGAAGGTAGCGCCTGGTGCGAATTCGCCCGGTCTGTCAGCATGCGCGCCAGGTCATTGGCGTCGCGTGTATGGCTTCGCGCCTGTTCCTTCTTGTAGGCAAACCACGCGCCAACGGGATCGCTGCCCTCGCGCACCGACAGCTTTCGCTGATGGATCAGTGAGAAGATTTCCTGTCGCACGCGCAGCGAATGTGGCGTAAAGCACCAGGGGCGCGCGGCAGTCAATACACCGAGTTCAGACCCGTCCATATGGAACGCGTGCAGATGGCGGATGTCCTTAACGTTGAAATAGATCCGAAGCTGCTTGCCGATCAGCCCTGCGATGCCCGACAGCACCCGGCTGTCGTAACGCATGTGTTCGAAATTGATATGCGGGCGCTCGCCACGGCTCACGTTGCCGCGAATCGTGACAACGCGGGCCTCCTGAAGCAGGCACAACGCGCTGCGTCTGGCCACCGGTAGGGTTCGCAGCAGGCCGTCCTGTTTTTCGAGCAGAAAATGCATTGCCTCCAACGGCGTACGCCCGCCCAGTCCCCCATGCGGCTCGCCATTGTAGTTAGCGAGCAGCACGTCGATCACATCCTCGAGCTCGTCGAGCGTCATCATCAGAGAGGTCTTCTCGCCGACATCTTTGAGCACCCGTTCGACTGCAAGCGGACTGCTGCCCGTGGTGGCTGGCAATCTGTGCGCGAAATGCGACGCGATCTGATCGAAGAAGCGCTCAATCAGCGCGCGTTCGTTCTTCTGGCCCAGTGGCCCGTTGTCGGCTGTGCAGCCGATGACCTGGGTCAGGCGCTCAAGTGTCGCCTTCGCGAAATGTGCCTTCGCTGCATCAAAGCGGAACGTACCCCAGCACGCCCACGCGGTCCCGGGAATCGCCTCGGAGGGGAAGCCTCCGCCGGGTATGACCGCCAGCGCCGGGATCTTCGAAGCGCGGGCTGTATGTGGCATCAGGCTCGCCTGCAAGGCCGCGGCAATGTCGTCCTTGTTGTACTCGCGACCCATCGCGAGCGCATAGCCAATCACTGCACGGGTTGCCACATCGAACAACAGCAGGATCCAGACCCTGTGCAGCACGAGCAATGTTTCGAAACCGAACGGATCGTCGATGCGCAGCGTCAGGCGCACGTCAATCTTATGACCGTCGAATTCGACCGCCTCAACTGGACGGGTTGCGGGTTTGCGAACGGCTTCAGGATCGTCGTTCCAGCGATGGCTGATCTGCTGGGCGCCTGCTGCCCGAGCCGCCGCGTCGAAATTACGGTACGACAGCGCGCGGGCGTGACTGGCAAGCGATCGCTCAGCGAGGTATTTCTGGTTGAATGGATAGTCGTGCGCCTGAATACCTGCCTGCCGGCATTGCGCAAGAAAGCCTCCATGCAGTCGCCACAGGTATGCACTTCGGTGAGCTCTGCATGCTTCCTGCTCCGTTCGGCGACCTTGCGTTCGATCCAGCGCGCGATGTCTGGATAGCGCTGCAGCAACTGGGTAAAGGCTCCGCTAGCGTTGCTCGCGACGCCCTCACGGGACGGCTTGACCGGCGAGCGTCGGTCGTACGACCGCGTGTGCTGATAAGGGATCAATGCGCGGCAGCCAAATATCCGGCCGTCTTCGTGCTGCGTGATGCACCGCTCGAAGACGCGATAAAGGTCGTTGAAACCAACTCCCGTTTCCCGGCTGATTTGGCGCAGAGGTGTGTGGCCGTCCAAAAACAGCGTCATCGCCCGGATCCGGCGCTTCAGCAGGTCGCGCCCCTCATCAGAAAGCGCGCTGTCGTCCGCCGCCGGCCATTGACCGATATCGGTCAGATCGCGCGGAAGGGAGCTTCGATCGAACCGCAATGCGCCGAAGGCGATCTGCTTCATACCGGCTCCAGATGGGTATTCGGCCCCAGTGGCTCGAATGCAAGTGCTGGACATCCCACCTCGCCGCGCAGCACCAGTCTGAAGACAGCCGAGCGAACGAGCATCGGATCGACCGTCGCGAATCGCCGTTCGAGTTCTGCCAGCGTAGTGCCATCGCTACAAGCGGTGATCACGTCCGACGTCAATTTTTCGACTGGAAGTGCGTAGCTACCTGCCAGGTAACTAAGCATCGTGATCCGGTTTTCGTGAAGCACCTGTGGGTCGTCGAGCTCCCGCGGCTGAATCATCTGCAACTGCAGCGAAGAGGTCTGACTCCACAACTGAAAAGCCTGGAACAGCGGACCGCCCTGCGCCACTGACCTCGCCTCCGCCGATTGCAATACAAGGCACAATTTCTCGTCGTTGTGCGTGCGAACCCAGAAGTCGACAACCCGGAGCGGCTTTGCGTCAGGAATGCACAGGGGCCGCTCGCAACACGTAACCACCTGTGGATCTGATTCGAGGCGAACCCACAAATCGAAGGCGGGCCGCCCAAACAGAGTTAGGCGGCGCCCGATCTTTGGACCGAAGAGGTCATATCGATGCGCGCCATACGGACGCGTGTTGTTGACTGCCCGCAAGAAACGTGGTGGTATCATCGACAACGGTCCGATTTGCCCGACCATCATGTTTTAGTACAAAACAACCCGGACATCCGCCCGTCTGACAGACGAATTTGCGGTTTCGCACGCCAACTCAAAAACTACAGAATACGTATCAATTGATACGTTTTTCGACGTGAGCAAATGTGTATATGCACATTGCCCGCCTTTTGGCGCCCGGATTATCCGCCGACCGCGTCCAGCCGTGAAACATTCCACGGAAAAACGGCAAAATTGGCCGCAAAGCCTTGCCGCCACTACTTCCTGGGATGATGAAGTCGTCCACTCCCCTGTTTCACGGACGCGTCCGGTAGAGAGCTACGGGACATGTGACATTTCAGACATTCTCTTCCTTCGTTTGGCATTTCCGACCTTTGCTTCTGCGCGCGAAGAAGCAAAAGTGATAACGACACAGCCAGCAAATCATCCCTCGCCCGTTGCCGGCTGATCGGAGGTGCTGCAACTTTCCCTTCAACCAACGCCTGCCATCAAAATGGGGGGTGACGCGCGGCCATGTGTTCGACGGCGACACGACCTCGCTGGAGTTCGACGTCCTCGTGTACGACGCGCACAACTGCTCGGGCTGGACGCTCGACAGCACCGGGGATCCGAGACGGCTGGTGCCGCTTCAGGCCGTCGACAAGCTGGCGCAGTTCGACGCGCTTGTCGCAGAGGCCGACTGCGAAGGCCTTTTTCCCTTCAGGCCATTCCGTCACGTCTTCGAGTATCGGCTCGATCTGGACGCCGATTTCGATGGCTGGGGCAGTCCCGCATACCGACTCACACGCTATGCCGGTACTCGGTGCCAGCCGGATGGGGTGTTCGTGCTTAACGACCATTTCGCCGTCCTTGATCGGGGCAATGGCATCGCGCGCAGCTTCGCCCTTCATCGCGGGCTGAGCGTGGGCGAAGTGCGCAACGAGAGCTGGGACATCCAAAATGAGGAGATCAAGCGTTTCATTGAGACGGATCCCTCCCACTGCAACGACTACTTCGCAACCGCCGCGACCGACGGTCTGCTGCTGCTCGCCTTTCTCACCTTTGTGCTCGAAGGGACGACCGGTTACACCCCGCAGGACGTCGATTACGCCGATGCATTCTGCCGCTGGGGCGGTCCGCAGCTGGGCGGCCTGCTCAACTTCCGCGGGCCGCCCGATCCCGGGTTTCCACCCGTGCCCGTTCCGGAGGCGTGACCTTGGCCAACCAGGTCCAGCCGGTGGCGCATGCGCGCACCTACACCCGCAGCGACTTCACGGCGCTGCGGGCATTCGTGCAGCGTGTCCCAGCACCAACCATCGCGAGGCTCTACTTCACCGAGGACGAGGACGGTCACGAACCGACGCCTCGCTGGGTGGAGTCGTACCTGCGGCGCATGCAGGCGGAGCTGGTCGAACTGGCGATCGAACACGGCTCGCCGGTGCCTGCCGACCACCTGAAAGCGTCGGCCAGGGCCCACGGCAGCGCGCGCCTGACGTCGATCAGCCTGAAGATGGTGGAGGAAGCGGCGTCGCTCGCCGTGGCGAGGCCCAGTGCAGCCATGGCGTGGGCATGTGGTTCCGGCCGCTCGTTGCACGCCGGCTCAAGTCGGAAGGGGTTGCGACGCTCGGTGAACTCATCGACTTCTGCAACCGCCGCGGCGGCAGCTGGTGGCGGGCGGTACCACGCATTGGCGCGGGGCGGGCACGGCACATCGTGGCGTGGCTGCGTCAGCACGAGGATGCGATCGGCCGCGGCGTCGACGAGGACGTGGATCCGGCCGATCCGCTTGCCGGACCGGCAGCCGAGCTGGGCGAGGTCGACGGCAGCTCGCGCGCGCTGGTGCCGCTCGAGCGCATGGCCGTCAGCCGTGTGCTCTCGGGCATAGACGGGGCGAACCGCGCGGTGGCCTTCCCCTATATCTCGGCCCACCACGACCTTGACGCGGTGCGCGCGTATCTGTACCGCTTCCGCCAGCAGCCGAAGACGCTCCGGGCCTACACCAAGGAGCTCGAACGCTTCCTGCTCTGGTCCCTCAAGGTCCGGCAGAAGCCGCTCAGTTCGCTGCTGGTCGATGATTGCGAAGCCTACAAGGACTTCCTGAACACGCCCGACCCGGCTTTCGTCGGGCCCAAGGCGCCGCGGGTGAGTGGCCGATGGGAGCCGTTTGCTTCAGCTGAACTCACAGCGGAGAGTCAAAAGTACGCGGTCCGCGCGCTGCGCGCCGCATTTGCGTGGTTGGTCAATGTCCGGTATCGCGCGGGCAATCCATGGGCGGCGGTCACCGATCCGGTTGTCGTTGAACGGGAGGCGAAGCTACGGGTCGAGCGGGCCATATCCGCATCGCTCTGGACGCGCTTGCGGGATTTCATCGACGGGCAATGCGACCAAGAGCACGGCAGCTACTGGCGTGCCGTTCGGGTGGCACTGCTGCTCGGTGGCGATTCGGGATTGCGTCGCGAAGAGTTCGCGCTGGCCCAGCGCGCGAACATGTCCCCGACCACCTTCGGCGATCCGGATGCGCCCGTCTGGCAGCTGACGGTCGTGGGCAAGCGACACAGGGAGCGCACCGTGCCGGTAAGCCCTGCTACCGTTGAGGCGCTGGCCGCGCATTGGCGGGATCGCGGACTGGACTTCCACGCGGCAGAAACCGGGCCACTGCTGAAGCCGCTGTTTATCCCGGGCACCACGCGCGCGAAACTGAAATATCGCGAGACACTCGACCTGCCCTATGACCCCGACTCGATCAACCACATGGTCAGGTGGGCGATGAAACGTCTGATCGCCGGGATGCCGGAGCTATCTGCCGGCGAGATGGCATTTCTGGCGGGCACGTCGCCACACGCATTTCGCCATACCTTCGGTACCCAGGCCGCTGCAAATGACGTCCCCCTGGACGTTGTGCAACGCGTGCCCGGCCACGCCTCGCTGCAGACCACCTCAATCTATGTTCAGGCAGAGCAGCAGCGCATGATGCGCGAGGCGGCGCTTTACTACAGCCCGAAGGAAACGGCACCGACCTGATGCCGCAAAACTGTCACTTTGGTATCAGCTATCTGACAGTTCGTCCCATCCCCGACTGGCAGGCAAACGTACTGACACTTTGATGTCAGTTTTCGCATGGTTTCCGAACCGGGTGCGGCCGCAACCCCTCTTTGCAGGCTCGTTGGCGCGCAGCCCCTCCCCTGCGCCACTGGCCAAATTCAGTATATAAGCTCGAAGCGTACGTCATGAAGCGGCACATCCGTCAATGCCCGTCGCGGAGATCCGCATTGCGCAAAGCGCTCAGCCAGACGTTTCCGGTCACTCGGTGTCTAGCTCTTGATCAAGGGGCATCCTCGTCCCCGCAGTACTTAGCTGCCCCTTTCCTCGGACTATTATCGACACCTGGACCCGGCGAGAATCAACAGAAGAAAAACAGGCGATAACTGCACATTCCACCGGGTCGGATGATGTCTCGCGGTGTTGTCGATGGCATGTGGCCCAAAGACGGAAGCTTGGCCGGCGCGGGCATGCATGCGGCCGTGTACGGCCACCTGCCGATCTGGCTGTCGATGCGCTATGTCACCTAGGTCAGCCAGTGTCCCCATTGGGGACACTGCGTCCGGTGCGTTTTTACCTGGACTGCGCCTCTAAGTGTCCCAATGGGAACGACAAGAATTTAACTTCGGTTAATCCGAAGGGCGGAGGGGAAAAAATGGCTGCGGCAGTGCACGCCGCAGCTCCCGATCTGGCTGTCTATGCGCGGTTTCACATACGTCAGCCTGTGTCCCCATTGGGGACACCAAGAAGCTATCTACTCAATCGCGGCGCCACTACCCGCAGAAAAAAGAGCGGCGATTAGCGTTCGTATCTGCTGCTCCTTGTCGGCAGTAAGCATCCCAGCTTTGATCTTAACCGTGAAGCCAACGGCATCCTTCGTAATAGACCCCGCTTGATTTTTTCCAGCGAAAATCTTTTCAATTTTTCGATCGCTAACGCTAGCGGACACATTGCCGTTGGCCTCCATCGCCTGCTTGATCGCCCTTGCAAGCTTGGTCTGGTCCAAATCACCTGCCACGACTCTCGCCCAAACGCCGCGCGCCACTTCAACCGCTCGTTCATCTTGGTCACGAAGCGCAGACACTACTCCCTCGGCCGCGTGTGCTCCGATAAGGCGCGGCTGGATGTCAAGGTCCTTGATCACAAAATCGGGCAAATCGCCAAATGCTAGATATCGATAGAGTTCCGAGCGAGACACTCCCAAGGCTTCGGCCATCCGCTTTCGGTTTGGAAATTCCTTCTCCGTGCGGCGGATAGAACGCGCGATTTCGTAATCCGACAGATCCTCACGCGCGACGTTTTCCACGAGCGCCAACATCGCCATCTCTTCATCCGAGAGATCGATGATGACAACCTTGATCGTCGCTTTCCCAATCATTTTGTGCGCGCGCCAACGGCGCTCGCCAGCCACAATCTGATAACCCATCGCCGCTCGGCGGACTACTATAGGCTGCACCAAACCGGCTTCACGGATCGATTCTGCGAGTTGAGTTAGCTTCGCTTCGTTGAATGACTGTCGCGGTTGCCACGGATTCGGAACGATGTCTGTGACCGGCACTTCGGACGCTGCACCTGACGTTTCGAGTTGGGCGATTCGTTGTTGCGCTTGGGCCAGCGCGCCCGCCATCCCTGGAGCGGTGCGAGGACTTGTCGTTCTGTCTTGCGTCTGGTCAAGCGTAATGTCCTTCGCCGCTCGAACCTCCGCTGTCTTGCTCATCATGCGCTCACGTAGGTTGCTCATTGTCCCGCTCTCCATTGCGCCACATACTGGTCATCGATCCATTTGCAGTAGTCCAACAGCGGTTGCTTGACCCGCGCCAAGGTCTTCGCCACGGCATCGGAACGGGACAGATCAAAAACCGTCGAAAATGCTAAAGCTCCGTTGCTCATTACAGAACTCGCCGGAACCTCCGTTGTATGGAGCCAATCGCCGTACGCACGTTGAGACCAAGAGCGCACGACCGGTGCCGATGACGTAGTACCATAATCCACCCGCGACAGAAGGACGGAGATAAAGTCGTATGTTTTATCGACTTCGTGTTGAACGAAGCCGTGCGCCACCTCAGCAAATAGCGACCAGAATGACACCGACGAGATAAAGTCCAAGCTCTCTGGAACCAGCGGCATCACCATCGAATCCGCTGCCATCAAGCCGTTGAGAGTCATGTAGGAGAGAGACGGCGCCGTGTCGAGGATGATGTAATCGTATTCTGCGCGAAGCGGTTCGATTCCCTTGCGCAATACAGACCAAAATTCGAAACCAGGGTTTGTTTGCTGTGCGGTCGGAAGATGAAACTCAGCATCGTGAAGGTAGTTATGTGCCGGGATTACATCCAGACCATCCCAGTACGTGCTTTGAACCTTCGCTGCCAAGCCACCCGTGATCGCCGGCTCATATATGAACGGAAGGACTGTGTCTTCCCAAGTCACGTCCTTTTCTGCGTACAAGCCGCACAGCTCCGATAGGGATGCTTGGGGGTCGAGATCGATGACCAATACTTTACGACCACGCAAGCTCAAGCCTTGCGCGATACACATAGTGGTTGTCGTCTTGCAAGATCCTCCCTTGAAGTTGGCCGTAATCAATACGCGCCCGCGGTGCTCGCGCGTGCCAGTCACAAGCGGCGTTTGGTAGATGTCAGATACCTGCTGCACCCACGCTCGAACGTCGCTCAATGAAAAAATACGCGCTCTTCCACTGCCGTGGGCCACGCCAGGCGGGAGCTCACCACCTTCCTTGGTCGCCAGATAGTTGATCTTCTGGCGGTCGATGCCACACAATTCAGACAGTTCGCCGATAGTAAAGACAGGCGCAGTTTTGCGCGGTCGTGGCGCCAAGATCTGATCGCGCAATTCGTTCGCCATGACCGACAAACGGTCTGCGAACTCCCCGAGGTTGGAGAGCTTCACACGTCGGTCAATGCTTGGCAATTCGCTCAAATTCATCAGGACAGTTCCTCAATTTTGTCTACGGTACGTCAATTTCTCAACGCTCACCGTTCATTTTTACGGTTTTAGGAGCACGATGCACAGAACCGTAGAATACTGACCCAGCCGGAAAATAGCTACCGAAATACAGCCTGAAACCTTGAACCGTCGGCTAACGCCTACAAAATGCTTTATATTCAACGGCTTGCTATCGAATGACACCTGGCAAAATATGAGTGACGGGCAAAGTTAATACGCCCGACCGCCAGATCGCTACGCGTCGAAACGTTGCGGAACACAGAACGCCTCACCTTAGCTGTGGAAAAGCTGCGCAAATTGATACGGCTTTCTGCCGCTGCACAATTCGCCTCACCTTTAATACCTTCACCGAGGTCCCTTTTCTAGCTCCGTAATAGCCGCGCCCGGAGGATTCCCGGGGATTCGGAGCGTTTGCCGATCGCGGCACCCCCGAAGTCCGTTCTTCATTGCTAGAAGTCTGCTCCTACGCATCTATCCCAAGTGGGAGCTCGACGTGGTTAGTCTTTTTTTAAAAGACAAAACCAACCAACAACTAACGTAGAACACCAAACGCATAAAAATCAATAGGTTGCCAGTGCAAGGTGAGGTGTTCTGTGCAAAAAGTGATGTTAATTGAGCAACAAGGTGAGCGGTTTACCCCGGCAAGGTGAAGAAAATTGGTGGGCAAGGTGAGTAATTTGGGCTGCAGTGGTGAGGCGAAATGTGGACGTCCGCGCCCAAAGGTGAGGTGTTCTGTGACGATTGATGGCCAAGGTGAGGTACTCTGTGTTGACAGGGCACTTTGCCATCGGTACCGTACGGTTCCATATGACTTTTGAACACCGGGCTGGGAGGCTTAATGACAGCAGCAGGGCACGTGGCCACGTCGAGGCAACTGGCCCTGGCTTTGTTCGACGACGCGAACGCGGAGGACTTGCCGGTCGAGACCGCCCGTTCCGATATCGGATTTGCGCGAAAGAATGTCCTGATTCGCATCGTTGACTTGGGAGTGGCTGCTCGACGGCTCATCGATGCGGCGTATTTCATCGTTGCGCAGGACGATCACGTTCGGAACCTCTATGACGTGGAGTTGGACTATTTCAAGTGGCTGATGCGGTATTCGAGCCGCAACAATACGCACCTTGAACAGGTCATTACCGAGGCCCAAAGAGCTTTGATTCAAGCGACCGCCGCGCCAGACGTTGACGGAGCGAAGCCGTTTGGGTCAGTGCAGTTGATCGGTCGCATCTCCTACTCAGGTGGCCGCTTCCAGTTCCGCGTCCCGCCCGATCTTATTGGCATAATACGTGGCCCAGGCAAGTCGCACTGGCTAAGTCTGCGTATCACCTCTCTCTTCACGCTCAGCTATGCGCGTGTCATGTACGATCACTTACTCCCCTACGCTGACGAGGGAGAAACCGACTGGCTCTCCTTGGACGAATTGCGCTCGTGGCAGGGTTCGATGGGTACCAAAGCGCAGGAGTTTAAGTATTTCAAACGGGACTGGCTTACACCGGCAGTGGAGCAGATCAACGAGGTTTCTGACCTGATACTCTCGTATGAGACGCGCAATGAGCCAGGCTCTCGCAAAATTAGTCGCCTCAGGTTTCGCATCGAGCGCAAAGACATGGCCGCGCGTGTACTCCAGACGCACGAGCGAGCCCAAGTGATCTATCAGACGTTGAAGCAGGAGTTCGGTCTGTCCGGTGCACAGTTGAACCAGCTAGCAGCCGAACGCGATACTTACGATGATGAGCGTTTGGAACAGGCGATTGAGCGCACGCGTTTCAGCCTGAAAGTGGGCAAGGTGTCGAAGAGTCCGGCCGGGTTCTTCATGAAGGCGTTGAAGGAAGGGTGGATCATCTCCGACGCGGAACGGAAGATGATTGAGATTCAGGAAAACCTTGCTTTGACGGAACAACGCGAGGTCGAGGTGAAAGAGCATTCAGCGAGCCAAATTGCGCTACGGATCGCCGCCCAAGATGTGCGTGCTCAGGATCGCAGAGTCGATGAAATCCGGCGTGGATGGGAAGCATACCAAGCCGCGGAACCCAAGCAGCGAGAAGACTGGCGGCAGGCCTACAAAGCAACGCCGGCGGGAAAACTCACGTTGCGCCGGCTCGGCATCGACCCAACGGGACACCTAGCCGAGGCGACAATTCAAAAATACCCGGACTTGAAAGACGGGGTTGCGGGATACGCGTTCAATAAGGTCAAGTCTGGCAAGACGGGTGGTCGATAGCGCGGCCTGTCGCTTGGGTCGAAACACTTCGAGCTTGGCCGGAGGTATCCCAGCGTCACAGCCGTGCGGCGTCATCGGTCGTCAACAGCGCATTCACGAGCAATTCGATCTCTCGAACGCGCGAGGCAACGCTCGCGAAGTCTGGCGTGTCAATGCGCAGGTATCTCTTGCCTCCTTTCTTGCCTCTTGCAACGCTGATGCTAACGGCCTTATGCGGAGGACGTTGTCCCGTGGTCAGAAAGGCGAAGATATCCGCCGTCGTGCTTCCAGGCGAAAGACGTGCGGCGCGCTCCGAGATCAGCTTCTCTCCGACCTGCCGCATGAGCGCGTGGAGTGTGGCCACTTGTGCGGCAGACAACGGCTTGTCGGCGATTGCGTCCAACAGGACTTCGGGCAACCGCGCGACGGCCAACATCCGTGATGTGTGAGCCGTCGAAACGCCGAGTCCAGCGGCCAACTCCTTTTGCCTTACCCAAAGACCGCGCTCAATCATTGCCGAATAGAAGCGACCCATAACCACCACGGGCGCCTTCGCGGCACGGAGCCGGTTGTGCATTGAGACTGCGGACAGCTGGTTGGGAATCTGACGCACGCTAAAGTCGTACTGCATGTTCGGCCTCATGTATTCGTTCGAATCTTTACGTCCAGAGCTTATCGTGCCGACAGATCTGTCAAGAATGCAATCGCTTGCGAACCTCGTTACGCATAGCGCTTAGCGGCTCAGCCGTCGACTGGCCAGCCGGCGTCCTTGCGTCAATCTATAACCTTGGTAGTGGCCATCTGGCGTGATAACCAAGCGCCGGGCCGGCAGACTATTCCACATATTGTAACAATATGGCGATGTGCGCTCTCGGTATAGCATCGCAGTTGCTGGATATGAAATAGGCCCGTTAGCCGGCTAACGGTCTCCGTGCGGTCGCTTTAGCGTTCATTTTTCGAAGAACGCATAACAATCAGCGGGTTAGATGTGGGCGCTCATTGCCCAGGCGGCGTGACTGACCTTGTAATTTATGGAACCGGCTTGACGACGGAAACTGCTCCACTTTACGTGGGTGAAAAGGAGTACCGACCGTGAAAGCTCCACGTTTTTGCCATCGTTCCGCCTTAAGACCGTGAGCCGGCTCACCCCAGTCGGGGGAGATTGGCCTTGTCGCTAATGCGACCGCAAATCACATCTCTTTTGCATGACTAGCCTCCTGCTGGCGCTGATTCAATTGAGTCGGCACAAATGGACCGACCGTCATGCGTTTATTCCGCAGTAAAAAACAGGTAGCGCTCTCTACAGCGCCAGGTGGTTATTCGGAAGAGGATCCTGAAGGGGTCATCTTCGATATGGGCGCGCGCTTGCGCACGGAAGCGAATCACTGGAAGCTTTTCGCCTTCTTCCTGGCCGTTGTTGCGGGTGGGGCGGTGTACACGCGAAATCCTCCGCCGTCTGAGGTCAAGGCTTACGGCGTCTCGTCCGACGCTAACGGCCATGCGGTTGTTCGCCAGTTGACGGCCTACAAGCCGGATGACCAGGCGATCCGGACCGCGCTGAAAGAAACGGTAGAGAGCTGGTTCACGATCGAGCCGGTGCTCACAGACGACATCCAGGCTTCGCGTATGGCGCGAAACATCAACGCCGTCAAAGCGATGATGGTCGGCAACGCACGCAACCAGTTCGCTGACTGGATCAAGGCTGACGCGCCGTTCCAGGCCATTACGCTGAATCCGAAGCTCGTGCGCGAGCCGCGCGTCTTCAACGTCGCATTGCTCGAGGATTCCACGGCTGTCGTTGAGTTCACAACCAGCACGACGCAGTCACCGACCGACAAGCCGGTCGTGCAGAAATACGCGCTGACTTTCCGCTACCAGATTGTTCCTCCCACAGCCGAAGACGCGCTCGGCCGCAATCCGTTCGGGCTCTTCTATCCGTTGTTCTCCATGCAGAAGACCCAATGATGAATGCGAACCGAACGTTTGCCTCGTTGATGGCCGCCGCGCTTTGCGTCGGCGCCATGTGCCAGCCGGCCAGTGCTGCGAGAAAGGGCGAAGTGCCGTCAGGCGCGTCGTTCGATATTGCGAACGCCATGAGCGATCCAATGAGCCCGGTTAATCCCTACAACGCTGGCACCGATCCCGTCACGATGCCCGGCGACGCGCGCATGGCGGTGTTTCCGTACAGCCGCGACCAGATCTACCGGATCATGACCGCACCGTTGAAGAACACGACAATCGAGCTCGCGCCCGGCGAGCGGCTGACCACAGACCCGGCAATGGGCGACTCGGTGCAATGGATCGTGGACACCGACGGAGCTAACCATGTGTTCGTGAAGCCGATCAAATCCGGGCTTGTCAATACGTTGCATCTGACGACGAACCTGCGCGAATACGACATGACACTCGTCTCTTCTCCGATGGGTGGGCTGTTCTATCAGACCGTGCGCTTCAATTACCCCGGATCGTTGATGGCGAAGGTGCGTGCGCGGGAAGAGGCTGGCTACGATTCGCGCGACGGCCAGAGTTCAGCGAATGACTCGGGTCCCATTGGCGTGTCACCGGACAAGCTGAACTTCGACTACACGGTTTCCGGCTCCGCGTCGTTCAAGCCTGAAACCGTGTTCGACGACGGCAGGTCCGTCTGGCTGCGGCTGCCGCCCGACGCGCCGTTCGCCGTTCCAATCGTGAAGGATCATGGCGACGTCGTCAGTCCAAACTTCATCCGCCGCGGGCAGTACATCGTCATTCAGGAAATGGCGAAGGAAATCGTATTGCGCGCGCCGAACGAGGAAGTGACCATCAAGCGCGGCCGTCCGGGCCTGTTCGGATTTTGAGCTGAATCATGGCTAACCAGAACGGACAACCCGACAGCGACCGCGCGACGATCATCAAGGGCAAGTCGCCCCGCAATGTGCTGATTACCGCCGGCGTGGTAGTCGCCGTCATCATTGGCGCGCTCGGTTTTTACTATCAGGTGCAGGAAGGAAACAAGGCCGAAGAAGAGGCGAAGCTCCAGAAGAAAGCGAAGCAGGCGGAGATTGTCGACAAGTCGAACAATACCCAGGATCTGAACAAGACCATCGACGACCAGATGGCAGCAGCGCGGCGTCAGGCGGCCTCGGAAGCGCGTGCGGCCGCTGCGCCGGGCGCGCAGGGGGCAGCGGGGGCAAGCTCGACGCCTGCGTTGAACGCCGATAGCTTTCTCGGCGACCAGCACACGCAGCAGATCAAGTCGCAGGCAGATTCCGACGCAGTTTTCGCCTCCCCGATCTTTCGCGCTGGCCTGAAGGTCAAGGACACCGGCCCGCAGCAGGCGCCGCAAATCCCGGGCATCCTCACACCAGCGCAGGTCGCGGCGCAACAGGCCGCCGCACAGCAGGCAGCAGGCGCTTCGGTAGGGGACCGGGTGGCAGCTGCCTTGTCGGCTGCCGGCGTCGGTGGGCAGCAGGGCACGCGCGCCTATTCGAGCCAGGATCACGACACAGCCTTCATCAAAAACGCCGCGAATCAGTCCGGGAACGGTCAGGATTTCGCTCGTACCGGTTTTGTCGGACAGGCGCGCGGCTGCGTTCTGTCGCCACCGCATCACATCCCGGTATTGTCGATCGAAGGCCTGAATTCGGACAGGCCCGGCACTGCTGCGCTGGTTGTGGAGAAGGACGTCTACGACAGCATCCG
This sequence comes from Paraburkholderia sp. RL17-381-BIF-C, assembly GCF_046026435.1. Lineage (NCBI taxonomy): Bacteria > Pseudomonadati > Pseudomonadota > Betaproteobacteria > Burkholderiales > Burkholderiaceae > Paraburkholderia > Paraburkholderia sp. RL17-381-BIF-C. The sequence goes on from NZ_JARESX010000043.1 coordinate 33,091, forward strand.
CGGTGACTGCCTCATGATTCCGAAGGGGAGCATGATCACCGCGCCCTACAGTTCTGATATTCAGCCTGGTCAGGAAAGCATTCTCGTTGCAGCAACCGAGATGCGTCTGCCGAACGGCAAACACGTACCGCTGTTCGGTGCGCAGGGCGCTGATGCCGATGGGACGGCCGGATTCTCCGGTGACGTCAACAACCACTTCCTGAAAATCTTCGGCACATCGTTTCTCGTTGCCATTCTGCTTCGGAAGTTCGACGGTGGCGACAGCTCGACAACGACTGGACCGCTTGGCGTCACGCAGGTCGGGAGTACGGGCGGGCAGGTCGCGGCGACTACTGCCCAGTCCGTGCTCGACCGGTACAAGAACATCCCGCCGACTATCACGGACGGACCAGGCGAGCGTCGCTTCATGTTGAAAGTGAATCGCGACATCTACATGGAGCCGTACCGTGATCAGTAAGCGATTTCTTCCCGCCTTGCTGGTCGCGGTGTTAGTGCCCTTGGCGCATGCCGCAACGATTGAAGAGGTCATCAGTCCGACAAGCGTCGTGCTCGCGCAGGGCACCGCGCGCACGATCGCAAAGATCGATGGAAAACCCGTGTTCTATTGCGGGCTTTCGGCCTTCGGCTCGTGGGCCGCGCATCTGGTTGGCCAACCGGTAGGCAGCAACCCCGAGAGCGGGATTACCGTGGCTGTGGATGAGCGCGACGTTGCACTGGCCGGGCTGCTCGTCAGTAAGGGCTGGCTCCAACCCCCGATGCTTGACGACGAAGCACAGGCAGCTATCACGGAGAGGCGCGGAGGCTGGGCGTGCGCGAGCGCGGTCACGCCGTTCGAGCTCATGCATAGCAGCGTCGATCCGAAGGTTCTGGCGGGCATTGCGCTGAACGAGTCAGGGCTCAATGGGCACGCGTGGCCATGGACGCTAAATATCGCAGGGCAAGGCTACTTCTTCAGGTCGCGCGAGGACGCCTATCGCGTCGTGCAGTCGCTGATCGCGCGTGGCCGCAGCGACTTCGATGTCGGCATCATGCAGATCAATTGGGGCTACCACGCCCGCCGGTTCGCATCGCCCTGGGATGCTCTGGCGCCGGCCACAAGCATCCGCGTCGCTGAAGACATTCTCAACGAGAACTACAGCAAGACACATTCGGTTGCAAAGGCGATCGCCTATTACCACAGCGCCAATCCGGTCCCGGGCCAGGCGTATCTCGCGCGCTTTGCGCGGCACCTCAACCAGATTCAGGCCGGACTATGAAGCACACCGTTTCCCGCGTCGCCGTCGCATGCGCCATGCTCTTCGTGGCGATGGCCTCGCGTGCTGCGAACACCGACCCATTCGACTTCGATTACGAGATCGCGGGCGGGATCGCCGAGCGCCCGGCGTTGATTTTCAATGACGGCGCGAAAACATACATCCAGCCGCGTGCGGGTCAGGTAATCACCGCCGCTGGCGGTCATCAGGAAGGGCCCTATGTGGTTGTCGACGGCACGCCCGAGACGATCACCTACACGGTGGCGGGTCGCTCGGCCAGTGCGCGCTGGACCAGGGCAAATGCTTTCATCGGCGCCGGTGCGCGTGGTCCACTCGCGTCGTTGCGCGACGACCAGCCCGCAGCATTCGACGGCTTCACGAATCGACTGGTGCTGATTGGCTCCCACGGATCGCTCGAGCCCGTTCGCGTACTGAGCGGTTCGATGCCGGTCGCCGCAGTCGTGAAGGTGCTCGTCCCACAAGGCTGGACGGGCTCTGCCCAGAAGGATGTGGACCTGACTGAAAACACCGGGTTCGCCACCCGCGCCGGCGAGAACTGGATGCAGGCGCTTGATCGCCTGATGACGCAAAGCGGACTTTACGCTGACGTGGATTTCACGTCACGTCATATCAGGGTGCATCGCGATGCCCCCAAGTCTGGCGCACTGAACTACGCTGCTGGCCAGAAGTCGCCACCCGATGCGATCGCGCAGACGGTCGCAATGAAGGAGGGCGCAGCAAGTGGCTCCGCCGCTGCTACGCCGCAAGCGTCGCTGCTCGCGCAGTACTTCGGCGCTCAGGCGATCCGCGATGGCGACGACACCCACGTGCAGATCCGCTTCGCAGCAAAGCCCGCAATGGAGCTGACTTTCAGGACGCTGGACGGTCGATCGCTGCACCCGAAGTGGGATAACGAAACCGCGGTCATGACGGTTGAGCGTGCCGAACGCATGCTGGTTTCGGATGGAACCCGCACGGTTGAGCTATGCCGCTCGGCAGGCACGGTGTACGACTTCGACACGGGCAGCGCCGCGCATCTGGAGGCGGTGTTCGATCGCGATGGCCAGACGTTCTTCAAGTTCGCAGACTCTGTCGTGCAGGTCCATGTGAGCGACGTGAAACACCTCGGCTCCGGCGAGCAGAAGGGCCGCTACTACATGTTCAACGGCACGGCGGACCAGTTCATCGTGACCGCCGATGGCACAACCGTAAATGTCACGCGGCGTCACGACGTGAAGTATTTCGAGCGTCCTGCCGCGGGCACACCGACAACGGCGTCGGCGGCATCCGGAGCCGCGAAATCATGAGGCGCGCGATTCCTGTTCTCGTCGCCGCGGTTCCTGCGCTGTGCGGACCGCTCGCGCACGCCGACTGCCTCGATGACGCTGCCGCGTACCAGCACGTGAGTGCGCAGCTTGTCCATGCGATCGCACAGCACGAATCGGGGATGCGTGCGAACGCTGTCAACGTGAACAGCAACGGTACCGAAGACATTGGTCTGATGCAGATCAATTCATCGTGGCTACCGCGACTCGCGCGTTACGGCATCCGGCGTCAGGATCTTTTCAACCCGTGTGTGAACGGCTACGTCGGCACGTGGATTCTCGCATCGAATATCCGGCAGTTTGGCCCGACATGGAAGGCGGTCGGCGCCTATAACGCGGTCTCGACGCAGAAGCAGCTGATTTACGCAAACGCCATTTATCGCCGCCTGCAGCGGCTGGGGCAACAACAATGAATGTGACCATCGAACGTAATGACCGTGCGCGCGTTGTGGCGCGTGTTCTCGCCGTAATCCTGCTTATCGCCGGGCCCACGTGGACGTGCGCAGCGACCAATCCGGATCAGCCGCGCATCGCCGGGTCGGCAGGCGACGGCTGGCAGGTCCTTTCAGCTGCGCCGGCCGGCAGTGTGTCTGGCGAACCGCCCGTCGCCGCTGTGAGTGGTCCGGCGTCGGCTCTCTCCACCGCCCCAGTTTCGACTGCCGTAACTCCGGTCGTTCTGCCAGCGGCTACGACTGCGGCCGCAGCTTCTGGCGGTGCACTCACGTTTTCCGTATCGCCATCAGACCGCAATCTGCGCAACGCTCTCGACCGCTGGTTGCAGACCCAGGGCTGGCAGCTCGCGTGGAAGGTGGACGATGACCTCCCACTTGAATTCAATGCGACCTTCACAGGCGACTTCACGTCCGTGCTGGTACAGGTCATGAAAGCGACCAACCACATGCGCGTGCCGACCCGCGTCTGCCGCCATTCGAACAACGTCATCCGCGTCGTCGCACGCGCGGCCAACTGCCAGGAGTAACGATGCGTCCCGCCCAGATTCTCAGGACTTCGATTGCGGCTGCCTGCCTGCTCGTTATCGCTGGCTGCGCCGTCACGCAAGGCGATGTCAATTCCGCCTACGACTCGGCCAATAGCACTGCGAGTGCTGCCATGAATAATCTTCCGGGCTCAATGGCGCTCGTTGAAGATGTTCCGACAGCGTTCCTCGGCGATCGTCTCGTGCCGGTCGCCTACGAGGCAACGCTGCCGGCGACGTTCCGCGAAAAACGCATCACCATGCCAGCGAATCTCGACATCAACCAGATCGCCAATCTCGTTTCCGGCGCGACTGGCTATGCCGTTCACCTGAGCCCCGATGTCTTCGTGCCGCGTAGTTCACTAGTACCGCGTGAGGGCGCGTCGTCAACGTTGGGCGGCGCCGGCGGCAGCAATTATGAAAAGCCGGTCTATGCCCAGGTCTTCGACGGGTACGCAGGCGAATACCTGACCCGGATGACGGAGGATCTTGGCCTTGACTGGTCGTTCGATGGTTCAACGATCAATATCACGCGTTTTGTGACACGGATGTACCAGATTGCCGCGATCCCGGGCAAGGTCTCGATCAAGTCAACCATGTCCAAGGGTATGGACACTTCCACGGGCAACCAGGCGAACGGCAGCAGTGGTGGCGGAAGCGGTGATACGGGATCCTTCTCCGCCACGACGTCGACTGGCCGCCAGGGTGAGTTCGACCAGATCCAGTCGATCACGGATGCGCTGAACAAGCTGCGCTCGCCGATGGGACGGGTCAACGTCAACCCGCAGAGCCGTCTGGTGATGGTGCACGACACACGCGAGGCCGCGGATGCGATGGGCAGGCTGCTCGCGCAGGAGAACGCGGTATCTACGCGTCAGGTGGCGATTCGCGTGCGCACCTTGCAGATCGCGCTGAACCGCGGCAGTCAGGCAGGTGCAAATGCAGACGTTGTGTTCAACGCGATACAGGGCGGTCTTGCAAAGTACGCGATCAGCTTCGTCTCGCCTACGTCGCTCTCGTCCGGCGGCGGCACGCTCGGCATGTCAGTGCTGCGTCCGAATGCGCCGTTCTCGGGCACCAACGCAGTCATCAACGCGCTGAACCAGTACGGCCGCACGGTGCAGGACAATACGCAGACCAAGCTCACGCTGAATGGCTTGCCGGTGTCGATCGCGTCGTTCCAGAGCGACGACTACCTGCGATCGACGACGTCTTCCGCGGGCAGCCTGACGGCAACGTCGGGCGGCGTACCCGGGCTGAATCCGGGCACCGTGACGACGGGCGATTTCGTGAACATCCTGCCGTCAGTGAACGACCATAACCAGATCGTGCTCGCGTACTGGAGCGACAGTTCGAAGCTGAACGGCCCCTTCACCGAGAAGTCGGTCGGCTCCGGACAGACGCAGCAGACGATCCAGCTGGCGCACACGGTCGGCAGCAAGGACGACCAGATCGTCGCGCTCTCTGACGGACAGACGGTTGTGCTGTACGGGGAGATGACCGACCACGCTGACAGCACCACCAACGGCGGTATCGGCGGCCTCACCGGCCTCTGGAACAAGGCAAAGACCTTCCAGGTCATCATGCTGACGGCCTCTGTCGTCCCGTCGATGTGAGCACGGCCATGCACATTACGGATCCACTGCCACGGGAGAAGAGCGCGCGTCTTGTCTTCGGACTGGAGTGGCGCGCCTATCCGTCACGGCAGATGCGGGCCGAGCGCCGCCGCTATGCGGATGACTTCGGCGCGACCCATTACGTCGAGTACAGGGTCGGCAAGGACGTCATCGGCGGCTTCTGCGCGCCCGAGCTGGCCGAACTCAAGAGCGAGAAGCTTTACTCTGGCGCGGCACGCATTGCCCAGCACGACCGCGTGAAAGGTAAAGCCGCCGTTCTCGTCCTGCTGCAGGACGATCAGCGTGTGCACGTGGTCTTTGTTGTGCGCGGCGTCGTGCGCAGCGATGAGGTGCTGACGGTGCCGCAGGCACGCGACAGGAAGCTCGCCATCGAGCAGGAATGCCTGAAGCTCAACCTGGCGCTCACGACGCTCGGCTCCGGTGTGGCAGTGGGGGACGTCGACGAGAGTTTTGGCGCGGCGGCGCTCCTTGATGCGCGCAAAAGCGCCCGTATCGGCAAGGTGCCGGCTGCGGTTCCCACGATCGTGCCGGTTTTTGTCATCGGTGCGGCGCTCGTTTTCTGTGGCATGCAACTGGCCGATGTCCTTAGTCCTCCGCCGCCGGCCGCACCGCGCGAACCGTCGTTTGAGGAGAGGTACGCCGCCCTTGTCCAGAAGACCTTCGATGCGAAGATGCCGCGGGCCAATCTGCTCGCGCCGGCACTCCTCGAGAAGCTTGGCGACAGCGAAACCGTAGTGGCAGGTTTTGTCTTCGAGAAGGCGGTGTGTGGCATACAGGACTATTGCGCGGAGACGCTGCGCCGCTACGGCGGCAGCTTCGATGATCTTCGCCGAGTGGCTCCAGAGTCGATGCGACCTCTGCATTTCGACGCAGACGGGCTGCATGCGGGCGCGCGCGGGCCACTGATACCCACCGTCGCGTCCGTGGCACCGCGGGACCAGAAAGCATGGCCCACGGAACAGGGACTGATCGACGCCTTGCAGACGCCGCCACAGAAGCTTTCCTCAAAACCTTTTGAACTCGATAGCTACGGCTACACCGTACAACTCGAACCCCCGAAGCCACTTCTCGCGGTTCCGATGGGCACCAGCGATTCACGTCCGGCGCAGATGATCCGAGTCGGCGACTGGACGATCAACGGCTATCGGTGGCAGTCGCCATTACTGGCACGGCTGCCTTCGAACATGACTCTGGAAACGATGACCGTCGAGCTGAAGCTGGGAGAGCCCGGTGCGAGAAGAGCGCAGGACGGTGGCGCGCAGGTCCAGAACGGTATCCATTTCACTGCCAGGGGCAAATACTATGTGCTCAACTAAAGTCCTGCCCGCGCTCGCGTGCGCGTTGCTTTTCATATCGTGCGCGGCACATGCCCAGCCGAAAGCTACGCCATCGCGGACGCAACCAGTCAGTCCCCAACTGCCCTCAACTGATCCCGATCTGCGGGCAGAATCGCCGGCCAGCGGCTCAGCCTCGCAGCCCGCAGCTGCATCGCCTGTGTCGGCCGCCGCTGCGTCCGTGCCTGCGGAGCCCCGTCTTTCCATTGAGGATGTGGACCGCATCGCGCGATCGTCCATCGCGCGTCAACTTGCCGGCAGTTCTGGTGGGCAGACCGGTCTGCCGCTCAACGGCGCCGCCCCGGTCACGGCACCTGCGACCGCGCCTGTCCCCGTTGCAATCCGGCCCCCGCTGGCACATCCGCGCGCCGAGCCGGTGCGTTTTGTAGGCGCGTTCAGTGACGTGACCGGACAGTCGGTCCTCTACGAATACCGCAATGCATCGTACCCCGCGCACGTGGGTGCCAGGTTGCTTAACGGCTGGACGGTGAAGAGTGTGAACGGGTTCGTAGTGACCGTTACCGAAGGCACCGGCAAGGCCGCGCGCACGTGGACCGAGACCATCAGCGGCGGCACGCCCGCGCAGGATAGCCAGCAAACGGCAGCAACGAATCTCTTGGCTCGCGGTATGCCGGACCTGTCGGGGCCGCTGCCTCCTAGCCTGCCTCTTTCCGCCGTCGGTCGGTAACAGAAGGAACGCGAACTATGAGCATGTTTTCTGGCATTGAGAAAAATGAGCCGTCCACTGGCGGCATCTTCGGGCGCCTGCGCGCATTCCGCGCTGGCTTCTCGGAAGAGTCGCCTGCGTCGATGCCCATCGCCGGGACGGAAGCGAGGAATCCCGAGGACCGCGAGCCGCGCTTCGTGAAGAAAAGTAAAAAGGTCAAGGCAGAAGCTGTCGAGGCCAAGCCTGGCCAGCCGATGACGCTGGGAATGCGACTGCGGATGGCCGACATTAGCGACGTAGACGTGCACGGTGTCGGCGAGACGCTGCCGCACGCGGCGCGGGTGGAGCCGTCGGAGGAACCCGCGAGCGAAAGGGACGTTGCGGCGGCCGAGGGACGGGTAGATGAGGGCAGTCCGGCGCTTCATCGCAACGACACCGATGCCGGAACTGCGCCCGCTGCCGAAGTCATCGCCACGGACGTGCGTAGTGCGGTCCCTGAGGGTGCTGATCGGCACGCACAAGACGAGCTGCCTGCGGTCGGTGGTGCCGGGTCGTCGGATGCTCCGGGCGATCAGGTGCACGATGTTAATGCCCACGCGGAGCCGGTCGTGCAACTGGGCGAGGAGTACTTTGCGCCTGGCTTGCCACAACTGTCCTCTGCTGACGCGCTCCTCTTCAAGCGCATCCTGAGCGAACGCGGCGCCGACGCGACATTGCACATCACGGATGCGGCGCGCCGGGAGTTCGTAGCGGTGGAGGTGCAGGCCGGCATGGCAATCGTCGTGACCACACAGTCTTTTCACGAGTCGGCGCTGTATCCGACCTACCTGAAGGATCTTGAACGCGCGGATATCAAGGTACATGAGGAGATGATTGCCGCCGAGGCCGTCGTCGCCGCGATTTACGCACGCGAGCGCAACCGGTCGGCCGCCGTCGTCCCGGAAACATCGCGGGCGATCGGAACGTTTCGCGACGTGGCTGAGGCCGCCCACGAATACGGCGCAGGCGACATCCATTATGAATACCGCGACTTCAACGACGACGTCGAAGTACGGTTTCGCGTGAACGGTGACCTCTACACCTATCGCAAACTTTCAAAGTCGTTGGTGCGTCGCGCCCTGTCTGCGTCCTATCAGGACCTCGTCGCGCGAAACACCAACTCGGGCGAGACCTTCCAGCCAAGCGCGCCGCAGTCGGCCATGATCCCGCTGGTTGTGCACGCCGATATCCTGAACATCCGCTGGCAGAGTTCGCCGCTGGTCGGTGGCTTCGATGTGGCGCTGCGTCTGCTCGACGGCAATTTCCGCAATCTGAAGCTCCTGATGCCGGACCAGATGGGCCTCACGCGCAGCCAGCTGAAGATTCTCGACTCGTTGTGCAACGTCAGCGGTGGCGTGTCGATCTTTACCGGGGAAACCGGCTCGGCCAAGTCGACGCTGCTGCGCGCGCTCTCGTACATGCTGTCCTCACGCGATCTGCGCAAGCAGTATGTCGTGAGCGAACCGTCAGAGTATCCGCATCCCTGGCTCTCGGAAATCTCGATCCCGCGGCGACCTGACGAGTCGGACGACGACGCGAGCCGCAAAGGTGCCGAGGTCATCCGCACGCTCATGCGCATGGATCCGGACGACCTGACGGTCAACGAAATCCGCGACCGGGTTATGGCGGCGCTGGTCGCGGAACTGGCATTGACCGGTCACCCGGTGCGAACGACATTGCACGCCGACAGTGCGATCGGCGCATTCATGCGGCTCGCCGGCGGGCGTCTGCAACTGCCGATGGATGAAGTCTCTTCCGAGAAGTTCGTCAACGCTGTGGCGAACCAGAAGCTGATTCCGCTGCTGTGCCCCCACTGCAAGGTGCCGGCGCGGGACGTGTTGACCGCGCATCAGGTGCAGGTGCTCGAGCAGAAGTTCGGGCTCGACACGTCGACCATGGCGTGCCGGGACGAAGCCGGTTGCGAACCCTGTAGGCTGAAGGGGCTGTTCACGCGGGCAGGGAAGGTGGCAGCCGGTACGAAAGGCCAGACGCTCGCGATGGAAATTTTCCGGCCGACGATGGAGTTCCTCGACCATGTGGCAGTGCGGGACTGGCGCGGTGCGGAGAAAGTGTGGCGATCGACGCGGGTTGCAGGCTTCGCCAGCGATGACATGACCGGCAAGACGATCTACGAGCACGCGCTCTACAAGGCGTCGCAAGGGATCATCGATCCGCGATTCATCGACACCGCGATGCGGTCTTTCGATGAATACAGGATCTTCGCTGACCGTGACGGGAGGATGCCGTCGTGATTCGCGGAATCGTCTATACACTTTTCATGATGCTGCCGCACAAGGAACGCATGCGGGTAGCAACGTGGCGCTTCAGCAAGCTGCGCGAAAACTTTTACCGCGAAACGCGGCTCGATGTTGCTGCGAAGGGCCTGCGCAATCGCGAGACATTGCTTGAGCGGCTCACCACGCTCGAGAAGCGTCACCGCAACCGGAAGGGATTCGCATGGCCTGTGTTTCAGGCTATCGCCAAAAGGATGGTGGCGGGTGAGAACTTCGCGAGCGCGATGCGACCATTCATCCCGACCGATGAGTACGCGTTGCTCGAGATCGCCGGCGCATCGACGCAACAGGATGCGGCCGTCCGAGGCCTCGAGCTTGCCGAAATGGCGGCGAACGCCAAGGCCGTGCTTGCAACGACCACTTCGCTACAGATGGCCTATCCGGCCCTGCTCATCGTCTACATGTACCTGTATGCGATGCTTTTTGGCGGGACCATCTTCCCCGCCGTCGCCGACACGAAGCCCGTGTCCGAATGGTCCTCAGTCGCCCAGGCTCTGTACGCGGTCGACGCGTTCGCTTACCACTACTGGTGGCTAAGCGGTTCAGTCGTCGCCGGTCTCGTCTTCGGGTATTTTCACAGCCTGAAGCGCTGGACCGGTCATTTTCGCAACCGGGTGGATGCAATGCCGCTGATGTGGCGCAACCGTCGGGACCTTCGTGCTGCATTGCTGATTGTCTCTCTGGCTGGGCTCTTCGACTCGAACCTGACCCTTCGGGCGTCGCTCGACCGGCTCACGAAAACGGCAGACCCGTGGCTCAAATGGCACCTGAACCGGATGGGCCGCAGGCTCACTCAGCACCCAGACCAGACGATGCATGCGCTGGATACAGGCATCTTTTCCGAGATGGTGATGGACACCATCGCCGATGCTGCTGGCCGAGACCAGTTCGTAGAGGCGATCAAGTCGCTCGGGCGCAATGCGCTGGACCGCGTCGTGGCGACAGTCCGCCGCAATGCGCGCATCACGCACTATGTGCTGCTCGGATTCGCCGTCTCCCTATTTTTCGTTTTCGGCATCGGGTCGTATGTTGCGACCGGTGCTGTCAGCTTCGACTCGTCATCGACGGCTGGCGCCAATTATTGAGGATCCAAAATGACTAACAACACCGCGAACCTGAATACTAATTCTTCGACGCCTGTAGCCGTGCCCGTCCCGGTAGACCGGAAATCGTCGCTCCTCAGGATGGCCCGGCGACGCCGGCAGTCGGGCGAGCTCTCACTCATCGAGGGGGCGGCGGTCATGGCAGGTGCAGCGCTGCTCGCACTCGTGGTCTATCAGGGCCGCAGCTTCGTCATGGATCGCATTCACGCTCACCAGTTCAAGAGCGAGGCGCAACTATTCCGTAGCGGCATCCAGGATGCTACCTCGAGCGACGTGGACTTCTCGGGCGAGACGCAGCAGTCGCTCGCAAAGAACCATGCGTTCGACTCGGCAAATTCGCGGGTGAATACTTCGACCGGGGCACTCACGGGCATTTTTGGTGGTGCGGTGACCGCTGTTCCCGGAACGATTGCTTCGACTGACGATGCCATGATTGTCACGTATCCGGTGCCAAGCACCGTGTGTTCGCTGTCCATCGGCGCAGTTGTTGGAGCGTATGCAAAGGTGACCGTCAACGGAGCGACTGTCTACGACCCGAACACGGCGTTCAACGGTGCGACAGCGGGTACGGCATGCAGCTCGGCGGGTGCTACGGCCAGCATCGGCATGTACGCCACGCATAACAATTAAGGACGCCCCGGCATGTTCAGCATCGTTGAAATGGTGGTTGTGCTGGTGGCCGCCGCGCTGATGACGGTCGTCGGCATCAAGGAAGATGCCGCGAAGCGCAGGTTACAGGTGCTGACGGCCGAAGGGCAGAACGAGGAGGTCATCAACGCGGCGCTTGGCGACTGGGTGACCAACAACTACGCGACGCTCACGCAGAACGGCCCCGTTGCTGTGGTTCCTCCAACGGAGTTGCCCACACTCAACCAACTGTTCACGCAGGGCAACCTGCAGCAGCCGCATGCGAGTGGTCCGTTCTGGGGGGGCACATACGTTATCAGTATGAGCGTCGGCCCATCGACGTGTTCCGTCGGTACAGGGGACTGCCACGTCTCCTATGTGCTGTATCCGTCGAAGCCAGTAACCCGCGGTGGAAACCCGGACATCATCGGCGCGTCGATCATCGCGCAGGCGGGAGGCAACGCGTTCGGCTTTTCGAAGCTACCGAATCCCGGAACCGTAACGGGGCTCAACGGTTCATGGAACGCGACCAATCCGCTACCGGGTAGTCCGGCAGGCGCCGTCCTCGCTACGAACGGCCCGTCGTCGGATGGTAACTCGGTATACATTCGACGCGATGGCGCACTGACGTGGACCGGTGACCAGAACGTCAATCACGTCAGTCTCCACAACGTCCATAACCTCGACGCCGAGGGAACAGTCAGCGCCGCCAACGTGGGCGCGACAGGAGCCGTCGCCGCGAGCGGCGCGGTGTCCGCCGGGACGACGGTTAGCGCTGGCACAACTGTTACGACCGGAAACGTGGGGTGGCCCCGAGTGTCGTGCCCGAAGGTCAGTGCGATGACCGGCGCGAGCGACGACTCGGGTCTCATGCTGTCGTGTCAGAACGTGTCGGGCGTCCTGCAATGGATGCCGGTCGGCGGTCCGAAGCTGTGGTACGGCTACACGCAAATTCCTAACGGCAACGGCACGTTTGTGCCGAATCCTAACTGCCCGGCGGGCGGGACGCCGCAACTCGTCGTGTCCGGCCAGAGCATGTACACCGATCCGACCGCGGTGATCAACTATCCGACGGTGGGCACGGGGCCGTGGACTGTCTACATCACAGATGGGTCAGGGTCGGTCATCCAAGGGACGGCCGTCGCTGTCAGCTACTGCACCTATTGAGGGGAGTGAAATGAGGTTTGTCAGTTTCTTAGTCAGAGTAACACTGATATTTGGCGTGTTTCTGACCGGCAGTGACGCATTCGCGGGGCCGGTGAGGTGTTCCGTGAACAACCAGGATTCGACGTGCGTTGGTCACCTGACGACGGCATGGCAAACGGCGCCTACGTGCCCTGCCCAGCCGGGCTGGACGACAGTGGCGTCGGCGCAATGGATCGGGTCGCAATATTCGGCGCCGCAGTGTAACTATCAGGCGCCCCCGCAGTGTCCTAGCGGATGGCAGGAAACATCTGGCGCGTCGTGGAATGGATCGACGTGGGGTGGCCTGCTATGCCAGCCGCCGCCTCCACCGAGTCCGTCTATCTGTCAGTACGGCTTCGCGAGTGGTCCCGTGTGGAATGGCAGCGTGTGGGTCTACAGTTGTAATGCGCCGCCTCTTGATCCTGAAGCGGTTTGCATGGCGACCCTTCCGGCGGACTGGACAATTGCGGGGCCATACGCCGGGCGGGTTGGGGCCGCTCCTGCGGGTGTGACCCAATTCAATTACTCAGGGTCGGGCCAGAAAGGCGTGGTCGACAAATGCGGTAATCCCGTCTTAATGAATCACCTTCAGTGCTACGTCCGCACGTCTGACAGTGCATTCATAAGTTGGACCTCAATGACCGACTTCGGCGTCGGCAATTGCGGACATTGACGAAGCAAAAAGCCCCGCCATGCGGGGCTTTTTCTTAGTGGCGCGATGTTGAAGCGCATCGAAGATGCCCTTCTGATTGGCGATCAGCCAACGATGTTGCCGGTCGTGAAAGAGAAGTTGCGTGAGAAAGCGGTGCCATTAACAGTGCCGGTTAGCGAAACCGTGTATGTGGTGTTCGCCGTCAGTGGGGTAGCCGGATATGCCACGCCCGCATACGCTTGAGTAAGCTTGTTCGGGTCCTTAGCCGAATCAAGCAATTGCAGGTTGATAACGTTGCCTGACGTATCGGTCATCGTGCCGGACTGAAGCACTATCGTATCGGTAGCGTTGCCCATCACCACGACAGGCGTTCCCCACGGTCCGGATGTGTTGGGCGGCGTCGGTGATTCCGAAACAGCCTTGTAGGGAACACCGGTCGTGCCTTGACATGGGAAGGTAAGAGGGCCGCTTGTGGATACCTGTTGCATCGAAGTATTGAGAAGGCTCAACGATCCCCATGCTGTAGTGGAGCCGTTGCTCGTGGTCTCGTACTCACCAATGCCAATCGTCGTAACCGGGGTCAGCAGAATCTGAGAGTGATACACGGTCGAAATCCACTCATACACGAGATACTGACCGTACTGCGATTCAGGAAGCGGCGATGTGGAGTACAGCGCCGCGCTCACGCCACCGCCAATTGCGCCAGACGGAAATCCGAAATGGACGGCACGATCAACGTAGCTCACGCCAGTAAAGCCCTGTTGACCAGCTGTTTCGTTGTCCGCAACCTGATTGTTCAATCCCTCCCACATCGCGTGCGCTTGTGCGGCCTGGTCAAGAACAGTATTTTGTTGGACTGCGGGAAATCCGCATTGCTGCCGGTAGGCATTCACCTGGTTGAACATGGCGACCTGCGCGCTATTAGCGGCGTATTGCGGCGTCGGCTGCGTACCGGTGACGGGCGAACTGGCCGAGCTGGGAGAACTCGCGGAACTCGGCGCGCTCGCGGGCGCTGCCGCGCCGACCGTGCTACTGCCACCGCCGCCACCACCGCCGCATGCCGACAGAGCCACCACAGCAGCGAACGAAACAGCGGTCAACGCTGAAATATTCTTGTGTTTCATTATTCTGGTCCTCGATTTTCATGTGGCCGTGCCTCTTGCGCGACCTTGATTTCATCTTATAGATCGGCAACGAAAGTCAAGTTGCCGGCGGTTGTGCTACCTCGTGGTCGGGATAGCTCCGACGCCATATTTTGAGCATGATCCTCTGAGTTAACGGAAAAATCGGGCCGATGTTGAGCCCTATGCTTCTGTAACTAAGAAAGCCCGCCAGCAGCGGGTTCTCAGTGGCGCTTGCGGCGCCGGTGGAATACGCGAAGACCGATAAACGCGATCACCAACGCCACGCCCGTGGCTTCGGGCATTGCCTTCGCGAAGCCGGGTACCAGGCGGCAGCCCATGTACAAGCTGAACAGAGCAATCGCGACGCGGCCGAACCATGGTGCGCTCAAAGTAGAGAGGAGTCGCGACGGCCGGGCCGCGGACCAATCGCCGTACTCCTCGTTGACTTTTTCAAGATCGAATCGGTCCGCCGTCTGAGCACGCTCACTGTGATAGAACTGCTCGTAGCGGTCGAATCGACCGTCTCCGCGACCATCGAGCCATGCCGCGTTACTTTCCCGCGCAAGATAATCAAAGTCTTGCATTTTCATTGGGCCCATCCTCTTCGCCTCAATGCATGATCCCGGCATGCCACGCAACCGCGCCGACAGCATTAACGATTACTTGTCCGTCGTCTTCGGCGTGAAAAGCGCCGGTCTCGGGATTTTGCCAACCGAACTGGGCCTTGCCGTCGGTGCTGAAAATGACGAGCCCAGCTGGCAACTCGTTGGGCACGGTGTCAGGCGTCATAGACCTTTCTCCGCCCGGCGCGACGTTTCATCCCAAGCTGTTGCTGGCAGGCGGGACAACAGAACCGGTTATGCATTTCGATCTTGGCGTCGTTGTTCGAGACGACGTAGTGAGTGGTGCACGTCCGGCAGGGCGCGGTCGTGAGACGTGTGTCGGCCGCCATTGACCGGATAAGATTCCAGCCGCGATCGGCCGATATCACCCGGTTACCGCCAAACAGGCGGTCATACACGTCGTTGGTCGCGATCAGTGCCTCGGGCGGCAGAGCGCCCATTGCTACCGCCGAGCGGTAAAGCCATGCATAGACCGTAGCGTGCAGTCGATGCTGTGGAGTCTCAACGAACCATGGCAGGGAGTTTGCGGTATTGCCACAGGGTGAGCTTTTGCCGTGGATCTTGAAGTACAACCCGCGCATTTGATTCTGCGTGAGGTTGAACAGGGCGGTGGCCGTCGATGCTCGCAGCCCATAAGCGAGCAGGGCGCCGGCGAATGCCTCGTTCTTTGCGCGGCCGAGGCGAAGCTCTCCCCATCTCGCGTCGCCTGGAAGGTCACCCGCCTGTGCGGGCGACGTGAACATGATCTGATGCGCGATCATCTCGTCGGTCAATGTGCTACCCACGAACTCAAACCAGAACGACGGGCTGTTGAATCGCCAGCGGAATAACGGCAGGCCGTTCATGCGCTGCAAGGCGAGATTGAGTCGATAGGAGGGAACCGTGAGTAGGTACTTCGCCACCCCGGTCGTAATGCCCAGTAATGGCGCGGCAAGTACGCTCATATTGAGAATCTGCGTGGCAAGCGAAAGGAACGCCACGTTCTGGTGCCCGACAGCATACGATGCCAATGCGTCAAGTTCCGGTGTTTTCCGTCGCAGGATATCCACCGCCACCGTTGTCGCCGTGTCGTCGACAAAACAGCGCCAGTCCTCGACGGTCTGAAGCGTTGGCTCGACCATCAGGAACGGTGCGCGCAAAAGGTTGCGAAGCGACGATTGATTCAGCTGAAGCTGGTCAAGATCCTTCAGTTCGACGTTAAACACTTCGTTGAAGCGACTGTCCTGCTGCAGCAGCCACTTCATGTGATCGACCAAGTTGAAGTTCGCTACCTGGATCTGTTCGGTGAGCCAATCCGGGACGTAAAGGCGGTCGACGGCCCGATAATTCTCTTTATTTTCCATTTCTACAACCTGTATCTCGCATTGCGGGGCGGGCGGGCTGTTACGCGGCGTTGGCGGCCGCAAGTAACTCCTGATGGAAGCTGCCGACGTGATCTGCAAAGGCTGCGAAGAGATTCGCGAAGGGTGCGACCGATCCCCCAGCCGTGACGAGCAACTGGGTCGTCTTGTATTTCTGCATGAACGAGCCAAAGTCGTTCATGAGTTCCCGTATGTGTCGCTCGACAGCCTCTTTCGATTCGATCTCGGCCAGTTGCTGCTTGCGCCGTTCTTCCAGCAACGCGACCTCGGCCTGAAGACTTTCCATCTGCGAAGTTGCTTCCTTCACCTGGTTCATGAGGCTGTCGGCCGCTTCTTGCAGCTGCTTGATGTTCTCGGGCGGTCCGCTGACGATGACTTCCTTTGTCTGAACCCGGGTAGCTGCTTCGGCAAGTTGGCGGGTCAAGGTGTCCCGCTCCCGCTCAAGCCTGGAGATCTCGGTGTGCATCGTGCTGACGGAGCGATTCGCGCCGTCGAGATCAACCATCGTCTTTTTGCTCTTTTCCTTGTCCTGCTCGATCTGCAGGCGCAACTGCTTTGTTTCTTCAGTAAGGTACTGGTTTTCGTTGCGAGCGTCGTCGAGTTGGCCCACGACATCGGACAGCTGGCTTTTCACAACTTCGAGACTCGCGTCTTTCTCGGCGAGTTTGGTCCTGTAGCTTTCGATGATCTTCTTTACTTCCCGCCTCGACAGGTCGGGATTCTCTTTCTTCGCCTCGATCACCGCGTCGATGACCTCATCGTCCTGGCTTACGAGCAACTGCATGTCGGTGATCGTTAGCATTTCAACCGCGCCGGCGTTGGTGCTGAAGCGCAGGTAGGAACGGATGTAGACCTTGACGGTGTCTTGTTTTTTCCGGAACGCCTTTTCCACGTAGCGGTAGAACAGTTGTGCTGCCTTGTTGCGCACGTGCCGCGTGTCGCCCTGCGATGCAACGAAGTGACCCTCGATCCGGCTGCGCAGATTGAAGAGGATGCCCCCAATGCGCATATGTTCTTCAAGGATCTTCCTGGTCGAGTGCGCGATTTCATTGCTTTCGGACGCGATGATCGCCCGCAGCGACTCCGGGACCTCGTTGCCGAAAAACTGGCGTACGGTCTGCGAAATCTCGGACTCGTCCGGTACGTGAGCGAACGCCAGCGGTGTGGACCGAACGGCAGACTGGTCGGCACCCTTGTCGTCCCCTTCAGCCAGGGTGGGGTCGAAATCTGGTTCGTTAGTGTTTTGCAGTGCTTGGGGATGGCTCATGTTCAGTGCTCGCAATATGGTTTCGATGCTGCATCACGTCGTGCGCGCCTGACGCGAACGGAGGTCATGACCGGAGATTCCCTTTCGGCCAAAATTTGTTCAGTCGGCGGAGGGTGAAGGTATTTCTCATTTTTCATTGCGGAAACCGTGGTTGATCGTTCTTTTGGCGCACATCCGAACGGGCGTTCGACTTTTAACGTGCGAGTCTCTGGGAGTTCTGCGGAACTTCCCAGACTACGCTTCGATGTAAGGCCGTCATCCCGGAAAGCGGCAGAAAAATAGCCGTCTTTGGCCGAAACATCAGACAAATTAGCGGAAGCAATCGCTTAGATTCGGCAAAGCCGACCGAAACTTTAGGGCAGAGTGCGATTTTTTTTAGGGTTAACCCTCGATATTTCGCGATGCCTTATGAGGGCCATATCGTCGGTGTTCGCGATTCGCTGAATCGCCGCCCATGCTGCGGCGACATCCACTGTCACTGCCGTGCTCGCTGCATGCCTTGCACGTTTGTCCCTTAGCCACTGGCGGAGGTCGGCGCGGCGTACGATGTTGACGGGCAGTTCCGGCGATAGGACACAACTGTCGCTAGCGAACACGCCCGCGCCTTCTATGGACCACACCGGCGGCAATATTCCGCGCAGGAACTTAAGCTTCGAGCGGTTTTGGCTGAGCGGGGACTTGCGCGCCTGCGGTTCACCGTCGGCGCCGATACGTATCAACACTTCCGCACTCGGCCCAGGCTTGATCAGACCCGTCCAGTTCTTCGTCTCGAAGACGAAAATTCCAAAAGGCGTAATGGCGAGGTGGTCGATCTCAGCGGTAGGAAACTCTGTACCGGGCGCATGGTTGAGCAGGAGCGGGCCGCAGTGCAGGTAGAAGTTCCGGCCGCAAAGCCACGTGAGAATATCCACCAACTCTGCCTGAACGCGCGCCTCTCCTTCGTCGCCACTGCGCTCGTTGCGCATCTTCGGGAGCGGCGACTCCTTTCCGGCGCGGGGGCTGAGACCGCGTGCACGTAAGACCCGCCATGCAACGTAGGCAACCGCGACCAGAATCCACAGGCTTGTACTCATGACTCACTCCAAATATCAGACGGTGAGTCAAGTTTGCCGGGCGAATGACAAAGTCAAGCGACCGCTTCCAAGGAGCAGGGCGTCCCGATCCTTAACGTTGCAGCCCGGAAAGCTCCAGTTTTTCTGGAGCTTTCCGGGTTAAGACCGTGAGCCGGCTCGTCCCTGCGGTCCGGAGATGCTGGGCGGCGAAAGAGCGTAAGCCGCATGAAGTTCGTGAGCATTCCGGGCTCTCAGTAACGCCGGGCCCGGTAACCTCGTTCTATCTCCCGCGTCGGCTCGACGCATCGAAAGTAGCGTGCGGGTTCTCGCGCGCCTATCCCTTACCTTCCCCGCCTGACGTGACGACACGCCAGCCCTTCCGTGCGTGCCCTCCAAAGACCGGGCGCGGACGAAAGCGCATGGCGCCGAGTTTCCTTGCTCGTTGAGCATCGAAACCCCCGGACGTTGTCCGGACATTCCCTTGTGAATTTTTCTGGAGAGAAAAATGCTGAAAGTACTGTTTAAAAACGCGATCACCTCGCCTGGCAAGCTGCTCGCCCTGTGCTTCGTCGTGTATTTCGCGACGATCTCTTTTGCCGTCGCAGCATTCATTCTTCTGCTCAGCGCACGCTGGGTGATGGTGGAGATGAAGAAAAAGGCGAAGGCAATCGAAGCAGCGGAAGCCGAAGCTGAGGCTGCACGCGCAGAAGCTCAAAAGCTGGCATCCCGCCAGATGGCCGCGAGTGGAAGCGTCGAAAACGTAACCGCTTCGGCCGCAGCGAATGACAGCGTTGCAGCACCAGCGCCGGCAAAGCAATACGCCAAGTCGGCCGTCGTCATTCCTTTCAAGACCGGTACCCAGTAAGTCGGGTTACCGCAGGAACCTACCGTCACCTTGGCTTACGCCCTGGTGACGGCACCTTACCCCGCCGGGAATCCCATTCCCGGTCATGGGACATGAGATTGCCGGCACCACCGGAGCAATCTCATGGAAATGCATGTGGCTGCCTGGCAGCTGGACATGTTCGGCGAGTCTTCGCCGGTTGTCGTTATCCCTCCAAAGCCTGAGCCTTTGCCTGACCCGCACCTGTGGACCGACGCGGTTCGCGAAAAGATGATCGACGCGTTGATCTCTCTCGCGAGCGACAGCCGCCGCGGCGACAGCATGCCGGAGTCGCTGATGGACTGTGCGGCGCTGCTGTCCGAGCGGCTTCGCAATCGCAAGATCGACATCGACGACTACCACGCAACCCTTGGATGGATCATGGGTTACTGGCAGGGCGCCTTGCCCTATGTGTATGTGTGCAAGGTCAACGGCGTTGACCCCGAGACAATGCAGGATGTCATCCTAACCACGCCGCTGCTCGAGCGTGATCTTCGCGAACTGCGTCGCATGTGCTTCGGCACCCTGTTATAGGAGGCATCGTGCGAAATACAGCGACACTTTTCACCCGCGTCCTCGCGGACCTCTTCCCCGGCAAATCTGCCACACACTTTCCGCACCAACAGTCACCAGCAGACTTAGCCAAGTCGCCGATGACTTCGACGGCCGCCGTTGCTCCCGCTCCCGACCACAGTTCGGCCCCGCACGTCGTGGGGCAGGGCGCCGGGAACGAAACGGTAGTAACGATCGGTGACACGCCGCATCTGTTCGTCGACGAAGGCGATCACATCGTCCAGTTCGTGCCGGCCTTTGACGACGACACGGAAGAGACCGAGTTTGGCCTGAAGATCGTGCCTGACCTCGAGCCTCACTGGTCGAAGTTGACCGTCCATCGTTGCCCGCTCAAGGCTGCGATCGCTTCTGCCATACGCGAAGGGAACAACGCTGTCATGGCCGCCTCATCGAAAGCAGCGCCTGATGCGTCCCGCAAGGAAGCGCAATCGCCGCGAGAGGAAGAAGCAGAACGTTTCGATGCCGTCGATGTCGGTGAGGTTCGCCAGCGTCGCGACCCGCCGGCTGACGCATCTACGGTGATCGGCCGGATTGCGTCCTGGGGCGAAGAGAAGTTTCCCGACCGGAAGAAGCCCGGGCGGTTCTACAAGTCGTTTGCCATTCATATCGATACCACATCCGGCGAGCGGACACTGCAAGGCGAGGGTCTGAAGGAGGCCATAGCTGAATGCAGGTGTGTCGTCGGTGACGTCGTGTCTGTCAGGCGCCTGCGCAAGATCAAAGTCCCGGCAATCAGGACGGATGGTTCGGCGATGGTCAAGGATGGCAAGCCCGTCATGTGGGACAAATGGCTTTGGTCAATTACTAAATAGAGGTAAAAAAATGGCATCTGTAAACAAGGTGATTCTCGTCGGCAACCTCGGCGCGGATCCTGAAGTGCGTTATCTGCCCAGCGGCGACGCTGTGGCGAACATCCGGCTCGCAACAACCGACCGCTACAAGGACAAGGCGTCGGGCGAAATGAAGGAAGCAACAGAGTGGCATCGTGTTTCCTTTTTTGGACGGCTTGCTGAGATCGTTTCGGAATATCTGAAAAAGGGCTCGTCGGTCTATCTTGAAGGCCGTATTCGCACGCGCAAATGGCAGGCCCAGGACGGCACTGACCGTTACTCGACAGAGATCGTGGCCGAGCAGATGCAGATGCTTGGCGGTCGTCGCAGCGATGACGATGGCGATGGCGGCTTCGAGCAGCGAGCCAACAGTCGCTCTCAACGAGCCGCGCCGGCGTCCCGATCGAACGGATCGTCCGCAGCTGACAACGTCGGAACCCGTGCTCATCCGCCCCAGCCTTCTCACGGCGGCGGAGGGGGTACGCGGGCGCCGGCGGGAGGTGGATTCGACGAAATGGACGATGACATCCCCTTCGGCCCAGCCTACGCTCGTGCGGCATGGTCTGTCATCTGATCCTGTAAAGGCTCACAAGCCTTTCTCTTCACTCCCGTATCTCCTCACCATCGCAACGGCACACCCTCGGGTGTGTCGTGCGACGGATCTTTCGCCCGGCGGTTGTCGCCAAATCCCTTTGTCAGATCGCACGTCTGCTGAAAAAAGCCGCCCGCTCCCGCGCGGACCGCTTTTTTGAGCACGCGTTTTTACGCCTGTCTCAGGCACCGACCCAACCCACTCACTTCAAGGAGAGTGACTCATGACTGTAAGAGGCAAAGAGCTGTCGCCCGAGCAGTACGCGTGGCTTCAGCAGAAGCTCGCTGGCTTCGAGCGTTCCCCGGAGCAATGGATTTCGCTCCTTGTGAGCTATGGCGTGCCTGCAGACCGCCTCACCGGCGACGCATGTGCTTGCCCTGTATGTGGCGGAGACGATCGCTTCACCTACGACAACAAGCGTGGGCGTGGCGATTGGGTATGCCGCAAATGCGATAACGGAAGGGCCATGGCAGGTGATGGCCTGCAGTTGATCACCCGCCTGAACAGCATCGGCCTATATCGGCTGATGCGTCAACTGGACGGGGGACCTGCACCGCGTGCGCTGAACCGCGCTCTTGTGGCGAAGGCACCCAGTCCGAAACGCAAGCCGGACGCGACGTTTATCGCAAACCGCCTCAGTTCGATGTGGGATTCAGCAAAGCCCGTGTCAAGTGGCGATCTCGCGATGCGTTACCTCGGCGCACGTGTACCGGGATTGCGGATGGCATCATCGCCGGCATTGCGGCTTGGCATGCTCGAGTACAGGCATGAGAAGAAGCGTATCGGCAGCTGGCCGGGCATTCTCGCCCGGTTCGAATTGCCCGATGGCCGGCTTGGTACGTTGCACCGAACCTTTCTGGAGCGGTCTACACCAGCTAAAGCGCGGATCGTGTCGGCCGATGGCGAGATTCTCGACAACAAGCTGAATGACATGACGCTCAATCCCCTCCGGGGTGGCGCCGTGCGCATGATGGAGCCTGTAGATGGCGAAATCGGGGTGGCTGAGGGACTGGAGACGGCCTGTGCCGCATACATGGAGTCCGGTGTCCCAATGTGGTACTGCCTGAACATTGGATTGCTACGTCAGTTTGTGGTGCCCGATGGATTGGGTATCCGCGTTGTCCATGTTTTCGTCGACTTTGACGACATCGACCCGAAGACGGGAAAGTCGACAGGCGTTGCAGGTGGGCTCGAACTCGCGAAGCGCCTCAAGGCAGAGGGTTTTACTGTCTTTGTGCATCGTCCTCGCGTCCGAGGAACCGATTTCACCGATCAATGGTGTGCGCGTCTCGCCAATGTCGTTCTCGCGGACATATCTCGCGCGTCGAGATCCGATAGGCAACACCTCGCTGCCGTCTAACGAGCATCGATTTTCAATCGCGGCTTCGGCCGTATTTCTTCAGTTCCGCCCGATGGGGATATTCTCCCCATCGGGGAGTGTCTCGTCGGGCCAATTTCTTTGGAGTGGAAAATGGCTTCGTTCCAGGTTCTCGTGGGTGGGTTTGCAATCGTCGCAACGAACGGCGCGGAAGGTGGCCGCCAGCGTGTGGGCAAGTCGGAGGCGGTCGCGTTTGATGTGATCGACCGAAAGAATCGCGGCAACATCCAATACGCATGTCGCGATCAGTCTTTTGGCGATGCGTGGGACTTTTGCGCACGTCGTCTTCTTGTTACTGCGGCTCCCCGGTCGCACTGATCATTTAATGCAAAACGGCTCCACCAGGTATGGTGGAGCCGTTTTTTTTTGTTCATCGGAAGCATTCATTTCATGATCGCGATGCACAGAACTACAAGGTAGAAAAAGGGTTTCCAGAGCCGCCAGAGCTCCGTCGACCACAACGCGCCCACACCGCCGGCAATAAGAATCAGCGCGCAGAAGT
The DNA here is from genome assembly GCF_046026435.1 of Paraburkholderia sp. RL17-381-BIF-C. NCBI lineage: Bacteria > Pseudomonadati > Pseudomonadota > Betaproteobacteria > Burkholderiales > Burkholderiaceae > Paraburkholderia > Paraburkholderia sp. RL17-381-BIF-C. The sequence goes on from NZ_JARESX010000043.1 coordinate 56,368, forward strand.
CGGTATTGACATGCAAGTTCACCAGCCCCGCGCCAACGATCCAGAGGAAGATCGAGAGTGCGAAGATGATCGCGCGACGCGCGAGAAAGGGTAGAGCGTTGAACTTTCTGTAGTACGGTACCAGCAGGTCGATTGCATCCATCATTCAGCCTCCTTGTTGCGGCTTGCATACCACGCAGCGACATCGCCGCTGTACCAGCCCGCGATGCACGCTGCAGCAACCGCGGCGATCAACAGCCACGAGCGCGGCTCGCTCAGTGGCAGTCCGTTGCGAACGATATCGATCAGTTCGAGCATGTGATTCTCCAGATTCTGTTTTTGCCTCGGTGCACCGCACGTCGCGCGATGAACACCGAAGCCATGACCTATCTTGCCATCTGCAAACTGAAGTCAAGCGACTGTCGTTGTCCGGTCAGAAATACCCTCCGAATGCATCGGCGAGGGCGTCGACGTTGTGTCCATCGAGGCTGCCGTCCCCGGTGCCGGGCTCGGCGTCGGCAGCGACTGGCAGCAGCGACACTGCCGGCTCCGTTGGCGGAGGATTTCTGCTCGTGGATGGCAACGGTGCATAGGGCGATGACATTGCGGCCCGGGAAGCCGTCGCCGCGGTATCGACAGCGCCGGTCGTCGTCTGAACAGGCGCGCCTCGTAGCGCCGCTTCGGCGAGGTGCCGTAACACCGCCGCCCGCTCGCGATATGAGGTCGACTCGGTGAGCCGGGCGTGCAGAAGCGGCGTGGTCACCGGATCGATGACCACCTTCATGTCGAACTTCCCGCTCATGCTTTCGCGGCCGCCCGCTCGCGGGTCAGCCCGGCTTCACCAACAATGAGGAAGCCCTTCGCGTTGGCGGTGCACGGCGCCTCGATGATCTCCAGAGCGACGCGTGGGAACGCCTTTCGGATGGCGGGGGCATACAGCGCTGCGCCGCCACCGGACAGGACGATCGAACGCACGTTATTCAATGGCCCGACATTGTTTTTGATATCTTCGACCACGCCGGCAATGACGGGCTGTGACTTCTCAAGGTATGGGTCAAGATCGATGTCGTGGCCATAAAAGAAAAACGGCCTCTGCTCGCGCAGTGCCTTATCGATGAGTTCGATGTCCTCTACCTTCTCCTCCTGATCTTTGCCGATGAGTTCCGCCATACGTTGGTAAACCTGCGATGCGCCGCCCGGCATTCCGCTGCTGCGCTTGTCATCCATAGTGAAGCCATTTGCATAGACCCAATCCGTCGTGAAGAACCCCACATCGATGACCAGGTGAGCATTATCGCGGCCGAACTCTCGCTGGCGGTTGGCTGATGCCGCAACCAGAGAGCCCAGCGGCTGCGGAATAACGACGACCTTGTCAATCGTCACCCGACCCAGGCCGTAATCGAAGGTCCCGGTGAACCGCTCGCGCAATTCGCTAGCATATTTACTCATTGTATGAACAGGCAAGCCGAGCAGAAGCCGCTCGATATGTGTCATGCCCGCGAGATGGATTGCGCCAAAGAGGAGCGCCGCGTAGCTCTTTGTTGTGACAAAGTCGTTAGACAGCGTACGGCCGGTTTTTCCGTAGGCAGCCGTGAGGGGCACGTCAGGCCCAACCTGATATTCAATCTCATCGATCACCACTTTGAGCACCTTGCTGGTTCCAAGCACGTCTACTCCGTGTCCGGAGACAGCGTAGCTTGCGGCGAGCGGCGCGAGCGATGGAAACATGCCGGTGGCAATGGTGCCACTGCCGGCGCGGTGTGCGTATTTGGTGTTGCCGTAACCGACGTCGATTGCAAAGACCGAAGTTTTCAAGATGACTCCATTCAATATGAGAGGTCCGCGCCGAAGTAACAGAAAACTGACAGATTAGTGGCAGTTTGCAGCTTCACATCGGCACAAGCCGCCGAACTATCAGATATCTGACAGATAAGTGTCAGTTAGGATGGCTCGACGGGGTTGCTGGTCTAACTGACACTTTTCTGTCAGTTCTGCCTGGTTTCCAGTCTATCGAGAGGCCGGCGAAGTCAAGTCGGCGAAAGCCGACTGGTTCCGCCCAGCTTTTGACGGAAAAGTTGCGACGTTCCGGCACTATGCTAGCCACACCTACCGCGTCTCTGACGCATCGAAAAAGAGTGCGAGGCACTCGCTCGTCCATACTCCCAGGCCCGCAACGGGCCACAAAACACCAGGCTGACCGGGTCGCACATTGATGCGGCCTTTTTCTGAATCAGATCAAGTCCATAGTGGTCCACGTTGAGGACCCCTGGACAGTGCGATATCCATACGATTGGCGGCGGTTTGCCGCGTTGTGACGCGTTGAGGACATGTGGAGAGACCGGACACCGGACACTTTCCACGTCTCAGCGACGTCTGAACACGCCCTTACAGCTACGGCTGGGTGCGCTCACGAAGCCCGATACACCGCGGTGGAGATGAGTGACTTGGGGGCGGGGGAAGTCCTGCGGACCGGAAAGACCGGCGTACCGCGATTCCCTGACGGAAGAAGAAACGGCGTACCGCGGCCGTACAAGAACGCGTAACGGGATTTGCCCGGCAGGAGCACGAAACCGAAAAACGGTAGTGCTGGCAGGGTAGCCACGAAGCTGCACACGCGGAGCGATCCGCACAGCGCAAGCGCCGACAGGCGCCGCGCGAAACGTCAGAGGTGGATTGCGCGAAGCGCTATCCATGCTGGCAGGCAGCAGGTTGGACGGTCGGACGCATGCTCTTCCCATGTGTCTGGTCGATCGGATGGAATCGCTAAAGGACTGGAAGGCAGGACCTCGCGCCGGGGATACTGCGCAGCCGCCGAGAGAGGCGGGGAAGAAGGGCAAACCCGTGCGGGCGGGTGACAGCGTCAGGTAGGGATGCTGCGACCGCAGGGTCGGATAATGTCTCGAAGGCAGCGCGGCAGCGTTGCAAAGGATTTCGGATGGCGGCAATTCTCAACGTAAGGGCGATCGTCAACAGCTATGGTTTTGGTCCCGAACTCCGGGATGCGTTGCTCAAGCTTTTTGACGAGAACGTGGCACGCGTTCATAGCACTACACGGATAAGCGGCCGCGCGTTGTCGATCAAAACGCAGGAATATCGCGTGGCCAAACTGTGCAAGGCTTTCAGGGAACTACTGGACGGCGGCTTCTTCCTGCGGACGCCCTGGTCTTTGAAACACAAGCATGTCGCGTATCTGGTCAGTTCATGGGTCGCGGCCGGGCAGACTGGTGGCACGATTGAAAACAAGCTGACGTATCTGCGCGCGCTCGCGCAATGGATGGGCAAGACGAATCTGGTCGGCTCGCTGGACGACTATGCAGATCGCGAGGCTCTTGGTCTTAAACGAAGTTATGTGGCGACGGAGGACAAGTCGTGGATAGCACATGGCGTCGACGCTGCGGCGAAGATCGAGCAGATCGCAAAAACTTGCCCGCATACGGCTGTCCAGCTCAAGTTGCAGGCCGCGTTCGGCTTACGCATCGAAGAGAGTTTCATGCTCCGTCCAGCTGAGGCCGCGCGCAATGCACGGTTGCTTGCCGTGACGCGTGGCACGAAGGGTGGCCGGCCACGCGAGGTCCCGATAGAGACGAAAATCGGAATACTGGAAGAGGCGGCGACGCTCAGCAACGGGTTGACGGGCTCGACAGTGCCGGCCGACCGGACCTTACGCCAATGGCGTGACTGGTATTACTACGTTCTCGAGAAACATGGCGTCACGAGGCGTGGAATGGGCATTACGAGTCACGGCCTTCGGCATGAGTATCTGCAGACGCTCTATACAGAGACCACTGGCGTGCCGGCGGCCATCAAGGGAGTGGATACGAGGCCCGATCCGAAGCTGCATCAAGAGGCGATGCGGCGGGTCGTGGAAGCGGCGGGGCATAGCCGGGTGACCAAAGCAAACGCATACCTGTCCACTTTCGCGAGGCAGGACCGGTTGCAGCGAAAGCTGCCCTCAGTGGACGAGGTGCGCTCGGCGCTGGCGAGTGCCGATGGCAACAAGAGCCATGCGGCGGCCGCTTTGGGCATTTCCAGACAGGCGCTGTACCGGATTCTGGGGGCGCATTATGCCCTCGCAGGGGCCGATGAGCGACGCGAAGAATGACACCAGAAAGAGCGCTTCATACACTCCCTGCGCGTGACGGGGGAGGAGGCACAATCAAACGTCTCTCTGGTTCTGGTTGCGGGCCCTCGGGAACACCAGAACCACTTTCAAAGCCGGCTCCTACAGCCGGCTTTTTTTTCTGCTGTCCGTGAAGTTGACAGCCACTCCGCGCCTTTAGTGGACTTGCGAACTACTGACAGTGCACGCGCTTACGCGAATACCTCCGGATGGTTAGGGCCATCGCAGTCGCTTGTTGCCGACTTCTGGTCTCGCCCGTTCGTGAGGACGTTGCGGAGGTTGTGAGCACTCCGGGATGACGTTGCGTGCGAGCCCAGCGTCCGTACGGCCGGTGCTAAGGAATTGGCGCGGAGTTGCCGTAATCCGGTGCACCAGGTAGCTGATTCCTACCCGGCGTGTGTTTGAGGATCTTGGGCCAACGCCTGTTACTCGGCGTTGGCTTTTTTATGGCTCGCCGTCGAAGAATCGCGCTTGACGAGCCTCGGTCCCCCGGGGAACGCGCTACCAGCGGTCGCGGTCCGGCATTCCGTCAACCGCAAGAGCGATCCGGTCTTCAAACAGGCAGTCGTCGTGTTCGCGTGGCGTCGGGATCTTCGGGAACTGGACGTAGCGCTCGCCGTCGATATCCACCCATTTCGCGAGCTGAACAAGCTTGCGGTATCTGGCGGCGTCCTGCAGAACGGGGTCTATCGGCCAGCTCTCGATCGTTGAAACGCTGGCGTCGACCAGCCGTTGCGCGAGCATCGCAAAGATGGGGCCGCGTGTTTCCCACTCTTCAGTGTTGCGGGCGAGCATGTCGATGACCATCTGCATGTCGCACGCGCCCAATTCCTTCTCAATCAGATCGCGCAGGTCGCCTTCCGTGAGTTTCGGCCGCGCAAGGCGCCTGTTCCAGATCCGCGCTGCCTCGTTCAGGGCAGCAGGTTCGTCCGAGCCTATCGGTAGCCAAGGCGTCGACATTCCGCAATCGGCGCAGTGAATGCACGCGAGCTTCTCGGTTTGAGGGGCGAATGGGGGCCGCGGTGTGACGTCTCCGATTTTCGGCGGGCCGGCATCGCGGCCAAACTTTCCATAGTCGAAGCCGGGCTGGCCGATCTCAGCGACGACACGTTGGGAAAATCCAACCGTGCCGCGGCCACCGCAGTGGTCGCAGGGATAGAGCTGTTCGTACATTTTGGGGGCGTCGGTGTTTGGTTTGAATTATCGTCGTACACCGCGCGCGCGAGAAGCCGAATTTACATTTGGAAAGGACCTTTCCCTGCGACAGCGTTAATTTGAGGGAAATCGTCGTGCAGGCGGCCGTCGAGATGACGACCGGCGGCCTTTTTGCCGATCCTGTCCATCGTCTGACGAAATGCGTTCGGCCCCAGTAAGTTCCAGCCACCGTTGTAGTCGAAGAATCCGCTGGCGATATTGCGCCGGTCCCGATCGATCAGGTCGTTGCCAGCGCAACTATTTCCTGGTGCCCACTCACCCCATTGTTT
>NZ_JARESX010000044.1:0-61945 GCF_046026435.1 Paraburkholderia sp. RL17-381-BIF-C
GCACGAGGCATGAACGACACTGATCGCTTGCGTCAACGGATGCTGATTATCACGGCCGACGACTTCGGCTTGCATCCTCGCGTAAACGAAGCGGTTGAACTCGCCCACCGGCACGGCGTCTTGACCGCAGCGAGCCTGATGGTGGGCGCGCCCGCGGCCGAGGACGCAGTTGCGCGCGCTCGCTCGCTTCCCCAGCTGTGCGTCGGCTTGCATCTTGTCCTCGCCGATGGCACGGCTCTACTGCCACGCGAGGTGATTCCCGCACTGGTGAACGCAGAAGGCCGGTTCGGCAGCAACATGGTGCGCGACGGCTTCCGCTTCTATTTTCTGCCACACGTTCGCGCACAGCTTGCTCTCGAAATTCGCGCGCAGTTCGCGGCGTTCGCGAAGACGGGCTTGCCACTCGATCATGTCAACACGCACAAGCATTTTCACCTGCATCCAACTGTGCTCTCGCTGATCATCGAGATCGGGCGCGACTTTGGAATGCGCGCGATGCGACTGCCGATCGAGCGCAATGCACCCCTCTGGTTGCGGCCATGGATGAGCCTGGTGCGCAGCCGGCTCGACCGCGCCGGCATCGCACACAACGACTATGTGGTCGGACTCGCGGACACCGGGCGCATGAGCGAATCGGCCTGGCTTGCCGCGCTCGAAGGGCTGCCGGGCGGTGTCGGCGAAATCTATTGTCACCCTGCCACACCGGGCGACGCTCCATTAACGCCCGGCATGCAGTCGTACCGTCACGCGGATGAACTCGACGCGCTGCTATCCCCGTGCGTGGCACAGGCGATCGGTGCCGCGGGTGCGACGCGGGGCGGTTTTGTCGATTTGCTCGCAAGGCGCGTGCAATCGACATGAAATGGCTGCGTTGGATAGGATTGCCGCTCGGCATTGCGATACTTATCGCGCTCGTATTGCATGAAGGTGCGGGCGATGTCATGCACGTCATCACTAAAGCCGGACTCGGGCTGCTGTGGTTGCTGCCGCTACACGCGTTGCCATTGTTGCTCGACGCCTACGCGTGGTATCTGTTGCTGGGCAAGCGGGCCTCGTTGCCGTTTCTCTGGTGGGTCGCGACCGTGCGCGAGGCGGTCAGCCGATTGCTGCCGGTCGCGAGCATTGGTGGAGAATTCGTCGGAATCGGCCTCGCACGCTGGCGCATCCGGGACGCGAGCGCGGTCAGTGCGTCGGTCGTCGTCGAGGTGCTGGTCACGATGGCCGTGCAATACGCGTTTGCCGCGCTTGGGCTCGTACTGATCGCCATATCCACGCATCAAGTCAGCGCGATAAAGACGATCGGGCTCGCTTTGGCGCTCTCACTGCCGTTGCCGGTCCTGACGGCCGTACTCCTTCGTCGTGGCCGGCTATTTCACAGGATCGAACGCTTCGCAGCGAGACTGTTGGGCCACGCGCACCCCTTGCTGCGCGATATCGACGGAAAGCGGCTCGATGCGGATATCGACGCACTGATGTCGCGCACGGGCCTGCTTCTGGGCGCTTTCCTCTGGCAATTCGCCGGCTACGTTGTGGGCGCGCTCGAAACATATTGGGCGCTGTCCATGCTGGGGCATCGGGTGTCGGTGAGCGGCGCGTTGGCAATCGAAGCTTTGACCCAAGCCGTGCGTCACGCGGCGTTCATGGTGCCGGCCGGTCTTGGTGTGCAGGAAGCAGCGGTCATGCTTCTCGCGCTGGTGGTCGGCGTGGATCGGGAGACAGCGCTATCGCTGGCACTCGTCAAGCGGGCACGCGAGGTAACATTCGGCTGCATTGCGCTTGTTTCATGGCAGGCGGCAGAAATCGTGCGCGGGCGCGTGAGGTGAATCGGAGCCGATGCCTTATCGGCTTCGATGTTTGTTACGGCAAATCAAGCCGCGCCGGCAGCACAGTACACACACAATCAAGGTAGAAAAGCATAGATGACGCAAACGCCAGTTCAGCCCGCTCCTTCACGTGATATGGGCGCACGCTCCGTTCAAGGAAGCGTCCCTGCGGAATGTGTCCTATGCGACTCGCCCGATCTGACGTATGCGCACGAGGGTGACATGTGCGAATCGTTGTGCTTTTCCAGCAATGAGCAAGCGCGAACAGCGCAGATCGAGGCTGCGCTGGCGGCTATTGTCGTGTGCAAAGACTGTGGTTTTGTTTGGGCAGTGCGCTAGGTTCGGCCACCGCCTGGTCGTTGCCATGCCGCCGATACGACTTTGCATGGCACATGCAGCCACTATTGCGAACTTTGTCTGAAACAGCGCGTTTTCGGAAACAATACTTTCCAGGCGCGACGGTTACCGATTCGAGAGGACATGGATAGACTGCGGCAGCCAATAGCAACACTGGCTGTCGCTCAAACCATTACGTCCCACGAGGCCGTTCAACATGAAGTCTACGTTCCAACATGGCGTGCTCAGCGCGTTCGTCGCACTTGCCGCCGCTATTCCCGCACTCGCGTTCGCACAATCGACCACGCCTCTTACGCGTGCTCAGGTAAGAGCAGAACTGGTTGAACTGGAACTGGCAGGGTGGCACCCCGGCGCGGGCAGCGACCCGCATTACCCGGACGACATCCTTGCCGCGGAAGCAGTAGTGGCTGCGCGTCATGCTGCCGGCCGGACGAGCGCACAGGCCGGATATGGTGAAGATGACCAGGGTACGTCGGAGTCCGGAGGACCCCGAAAATAGCTGCTTGTTGCGAGCCAACGCGCAAGAACCGTGTTGTGCGTTCGGCAGCAACGACGCAAGCCGGTGGCTTGTCTCCCGATGATTCACCTCTTCAAACCAGGTTGTTGCGCAGGTTGGAAAGGACTCTTCCGCTTTCGCTGATACGCGAAGAAATTTGGATCACTTAACGTTTGGCATCGATTAATCGAATGGCTTCATGCGGTGGCGCGTGAAGGCGTTGCTGGTCGACAAAAAACGAAGGTATTCAAACCATTCAACGGAAGGGGATTAGCGGTGGTGATGAAACGAATCTGCGTGGCGATGTCCGCAATCACGCTTGCGACAGCCGCACATGCGCAAAGCAGCGTGACGCTTTACGGGAAGATTGAAGATGGTTTCAATTACACGACCAACGCGCGAGGGCATGACGCGTTCCAGATGCAAAGCGGGTATGACTACGGAAGCCGCTGGGGTCTGAAGGGAACCGAAGATCTCGGCGCTGGATATCACGCTGTGTTCCAGCTCGAAAGCGGCTTCGACGTGAACACCGGCAAGATGGGTCAAGGCGGCAGGGAGTTTGGCCGCCAGGCGTTCGTGGGCATTGCGTCGGACCAGTACGGCACGTTCACCGTGGGGCGGCAATACGACCCTAGCGTCGACATGTTTTCGCCGATGACAGCGAACGGTAACTGGACGGGATATCTCTTCGCGCACCCTTACGACAACGACAACACCGACTATTCGTTCCGCGTCAACAACTCGATCAAATACGTCACGCCGACCATTCATGGTTTCACAGCCGAAGGCATGTACGCATTCAGCAATCAGGCGGGCGGGTTTTCGAATAACCGGCTGTATGGTTTCGGTGCGCAGTACCAGAACGGCGGCCTGCAGATCGGAGCCTCGTATCTCAAGCTGAATAATGCGAGTTCCGCCGTGGTTGCGCCAGCCAATTCGTCCGGCGCGGTGACCAGCGACAATACTTTCAACGCCCGGTCACAGCAGAACATCGGCATTGGCGTCAACTACACGATCGGAAAGGCGCTCGTCGGTCTCGCGTATTCGCATGTCGATGTTTATGATCCGACGGCCAATGCGTACTTCACGGGCACCACGCAACCTCCTGGCGGCACATGGAACGCGTGGAAGTTCGATAACTTCGAAGTGAGCGGTCTGTATCACTTCACCCCCGCGCTTTATCTCGGCGCATGCTACACGTACACACAGGCGCGGCTTTCGTCGACGGTCGGGCAATTCGATCCCAAGTGGCATCAACTTAGCCTGAAGCTCAATTACGATCTGTCGTCGCGGACATCTGTCTTTGCCGAGGGAGCCTATCAACACGCGATCAGCGCGAACACGGGCACTGACTTCGACTTCGCCAATATTCCAGGTTCGGCCGACGTATCGTCTGGACGTAACCAGATGGTTTATCGCGTTGCCTTGTTGCACATGTTCTAAGCCGCCAGTGTGAATTGGCCGGACCTCAAGTCCCCACCTTCGCCGCCGCCCTGACCGGCGCCGGCGAAGGGTCTTCGTACATTGCGGTGGACCCCGGTACAGAACCATTGTTGTCCAATCTGGAACTGAGGTTCTTTCGATGTCCGATTGATCTACCCGTACAAGACTTCTAGAATTTTTGCCTGAAGCACAAAGGCGCGAGCGCTCATCTGGCGCCGCGCCAGTGCGTCGGCGCCACCCAACGCATGCGGCTACGCGCGTCGACCTTGCTTGTGGAGGCATGCAGCCAGGATGGAGAAAGCGGTGCAAGTGTCGATGGAACAGGATTCAAGGGAAATACAGCTACGCGCGCTGATGAAGCTGGGCAAGGAGCGCGGTTTCCTGACCCACACGGAGATAGTCGACCACCTTCCGGATTGCGTCGCGGAGTCAGACGCCATTGAAGGCATCGTCAAGGCGTTCGGCGACATGGGTATTGCTGTGCGCGATACCGCTCCGGCCAGCGACACGCTTTTGCTGAACGACGCCGCCCAGCAATCGGCGCCCGACGATGTCGCCGAAGACGAAACGGCCACGGCGCTGACCATCGCCATATCCGAACCCGGACCGGCGGCCGACCCGATGCGCGCCTATTTGCGTGAAATGGGCGCAACCCCTCTCTTGACGCGCGAAGGCGAAATTGCCGTCGCGCGCCGTATCGAAGCTTGCTTGCGGGAGATGCTCGAGGTAATCGCCTCGCGTCCCGCCACGATCGAGGCGATCCTCGCGCGCGCGGATCGTGTTGCATCCGGCGAACTCGATATAGACGATCTGGTCGACGGAATCTTCGAGCCATGCGCCAATGAGGCGTTCCAGACAATGGAAGCTGGCGAGTCAGGGCAGGCCGACGACGGCATTGCATCCGATGAACCAGGCGCCACGGCCGAGGCCGACGAAGCCCGCATCAATCAGTTGACGGCGAGTTGCAAGGCGATCTTTTCGCAGGCACGCGAACGGCTTGCCTTGTGGCGGGCAGCGGTAGCCGGAGGAATCAGCCAGCGCGATACGGCACAGGCCATGCTCGCGCTGATCGCATCCACAGTCGGGCAGATTCGCTTCAGTGCGCGCACAATCGGCGAGCTCAGCGCCGAAGTCCGGCAGGCGGTCGAGGAGATTCGCGGCATCGAAAGAAACGTTTTGCGGCTCGCCGTGGATCAAAGCGGCATGCCGCGCGACGTGTTCGTTAGTACGTTCGTCGGAAGCGAAACGGATCCCGGCTGGCTTGCACGCGCGGCCGCCGCGGCACCGCTTTGCAGTGCGGCGTTGATGCGCTGCGCGCCTTCGATTCAAGGCCAGCAGGAAAAGCTGACCCGGATCGAGGCGCGCGAAGGCTTGTCGCTGCAGGAACTCAAGCGGATCAGCAAACGGATGAACGTGGCGGATCGCGCGCTTCAGGAAGCGCGCCGCGCGATGATCGAAGCCAATCTGCGGCTGGTCGTTTCGGTCGCAAAGAAATACGTGCAGAGCGGCATGCCGTTGCTCGATCTGGTTCAGGAAGGCAACATCGGCTTGATGAAGGCAGTGGACCGCTTTGAGTACCGGCGTGGCTTCAAGTTCTCGACGTATGCCACCTGGTGGATTCGTCAGTCAGTTTCGCGAGCGATTGCGGACTATGGCCGCACGATACGAGTGCCGGTCCATATGGCGGACGCCATGCACCGCGTCAAGCGGGTGGCGGGCGAAATGCGTCAGGAAACGGGGCGGCAAGCCCGTTCCAGCGAACTCGCGGCGCGCCTGGGCATGAGCGAGGACAAGGTGCGCAACGTGCAGAAAGTCACGAGACAGCCGGTTTCGCTCGATATACCGATCGGCGAGGAGGCAGACACTACGCTTGGCGAAATGGTCGAAGATCCCTCCGCACTCGCCCCGCTCGACGCCCTGCTGCAAGCCGATCTGCGTGTGGCAATCGACGCGGCGCTGGGTGTGCTGACGCCGCGCGAGGCGAAGGTGATCAAGCTACGCTTCGGCGTCGATGCGGTTTCCGAACACACACTGGAAGAACTCGGCGATCAGTTCGACGTGACCCGTGAAAGGGTGCGCCAGATACAGAACAAGGCATTGCAGAAACTGCGTCACTCCGACGGGATCAACACCTTGAAAGGCTATCTGGAGCATTGAGCCGTTTGGCGGAAGATTGAGCCGCATGGTATGCGGCTCAATCGCGCTCGCTTTGGAGTATTTGTTTGGTTTTGGTGGTACGCAAATGAGCCGTTCGCCGCGAGTCGCAGTCATACGCGACCCGCAACGCTGGCGGCGCAGTGACCCTCGCGGCCCTGCGCCCTCCATTCCGCACGGTCTGTCCTTAATGCTTGGTGTAAAGCGATTGCCTGTCCAGGCTGGCCGCCGGAACCGCGGCGCGGCTCGTGCCTGTTGCCGAGGTGCCGACCGTCGCGCCGCCGTACGAGGCTGCCGAGGCCTTTTGTGCGGCGACCTTGGCTTCCGCGGCCTGGATGTCGGCGGGATACGTTGGATCTTCGCCGCGCGCCGGGTTGTAGCCGGCCTTTTCAAGTTCGACGAGTTCGGCGCGCACCTGGGCGCGCGTTACCGGCTGATCGGATTGTTGTGCAAACGAAATTGCCGGTGCCGCAAGAATGGCGCTGATAGCAACAACCGGGAAAAGCGACCTGAGCATGATTGACCTCATCTGTGTTTGATTGATATGACTCATTTTATAAAGGATGACGTAATAAATTAGCCGCCTCGGGTGCAATGGTCCCTTGGTGGATGAGGATAGATCGAGCGAGCCTGCTGATCTCTCCCGGTCCGTACGCGCGTGAATGACGTGGGCCGCACGGGCGCATTGTTACCCTGGCGACAACGGAGGTTCCCTAAGAGCCCGCTTAATACGCGTATTTGGCGGTCCTAGAATGGACATTCTTCCCTTGGCGACGGACGAAGCCATGACGCGGTTCAATTCCGTAAAGGGCAACCACCGCCGCGTTTTCCTATGGACCTCCGATATTCACGTAGTCCCTCATTGAGCCAAAGAAACGAGGTTTCGCGCTGGCTGAGGCTGGCGAGAAAGGCGTCGTCCCATTGGGCGCTCAATGACGGTCTGATCTGGTTGCACCTGTTCAAGACGGTGGCGGCAGCGCTGCTGGCGCTCGGCATCGGGATGCTGCTCGACCTCCAGCAGCCGCGCACCGCGATGACGACGGTCTTCGTTCTGATGCAGCCCGTCAGCGGAATGGTGCTCGCGAAGAGTTTTTACCGGGTAATTGGCACGGCTGTCGGCACCGTGTTTGCGATTCTGCTCGCGGGCGTCTGCGTGCAGGACCCGGAGTTGTATCTGTTCGGACTGACCTGCTGGATTGGGCTGTGCACAGCGGCGGCGGTTCGAAACCGGCACTTTCGGTGGTATGGCTTCGTGCTCGCCGGTTATACGGCGGCGCTGATCGGCGTTCCTGCGTTGATGCAGCCGAACACGATTTTTCTGGCCGCGCTGACACGCGCTGCTGAGGTATCGATCGGCATTCTGTGTTCGACCGCGGTGAGCGCGCTCGTCTTCCCAATCAAGGCGACGACCACTTTATTCCGCACGTTGAAGCGGCGAACCATCGAGTTCACGGATTTTGCAGCCGGCGTACTGTCGACGGCATCATCGGCGGATATGTTCGAGAAGCGCTTTGCCGCACTCGTCGACGAGATCGTCGGATTCGAAGCGACCCGCACCTTCGCCTCGTACGAAGACCCCGACATGCGTGCCCGGGCGGCACGGCTCGCACGACTGAATAGCGACTTCATGAATGCGTGCGCCCGCCTGCATGCGCTGCACCAACTTCTCAAACGATTGCACAGCAGCGGCGCGGCAGAAACGATCGCCGCCATTTCCCCGTTTCTCGACGAACTCTCCGTGCTGCTCGTGGATGTCGGCAAAAAGCTGCAAAAGGGGGAGGCCGACATGTCGGCGCTACTGGAGCGAATCAAGGGTTTCCAGAGCGGTCTCGCGCGGCGTGCGCGCGAAACGCAGCGGGAGATCGAACGGGTCGCGCCACGCTCCATGCTGGATTACGTCACCGCAATGGAGTTGGTTCACCGGTTCGCCGGCGAATTTCTGTCGTATTTCGACATTTACCTCTCGTTGGCCAATTCGCGCAAACATGCGCTTGACCGGTCGCGCGTACGGTACGAACCACAAACCAGTCCGTATGTTGTTGGACTCGCATTCGTTCGCACGGTATTGGCGGTCGGCGCCGCGAGCTGGTTCTGGATCGCTTCCGGCTGGCCCGGCGGCAGCTTTCTGGTGACGGGCGCGGCTATCACCTGCGCACTGAGTTCGACCTCGCCCGTGCCGCCAAAATTCACCTTGCAGATTGCAGCTGGAGCCGCGCTCTCGATTCTGTTCGGCTGCGTGTTCCTGTCTCACGTCTATCCGAACATCGATGGGTTTCCGCTCTTGTGCGCGGCGCTTCTGTTGCCGCTCGGCCTCGGTGCGTTCCTCACGGCGCGGCGGTCCACGGCGGCATACGGTGTCGGCTTCGCAGTGTTTTTCTGCTTGCTAGCCGGGCCCGACAATGTAATCGACTACGCTCCCGACGTTCTGATGAACAACGGCCTGGCAATTCTCACGTCGATGCTGCTATGCGCGATCGCGTTCGCGGTCATCTTTCCGCCTCAAATGCCCTGGCTCGTCGAGAAGATCAAGCGTCACTTGAGGGGGCAAGTCACAATGGCATGCACCGCGCCACTGCCCGGACTCGACGGGCGCTTTCAGTCGAGCACTCACGACCTGATGTCGCAACTGCGCACGCTGCTCATCACGCAATCGCATCGACATCGCGACGCGTTGCAATGGATGCTCGCCACTCTCGAAGTGGGGCACGCGGCCATCGACCTGCGTGGCGAATTGCAACAGGCGAACGAAATGAGTGGCCGGACGACGAAGCCTCGCTGGCTTGCTTCGATCGATCTTGCGGTGCGCGCGTTGCCGGTGCTGTTCGATCAACCCAATGCGAAGCATCTGAGAAGTGCGCTCGCAACCGTCAACGTGGCGATCAGTACGGCGCAGATCCGGCTGGAGGAGTTGACACCCCATACGGCGGAGCGCTATCGGATGCTGAGGATAATCGGTTGCCTGCATTTCGTTCGGACCGCACTACTGGATCGCGACGCGCCGTTTCCGCGCGACTGAGGGTGGGGACGCGTTGCGTATCGCCATTAGCGCTGTGTGGTGGAAGAGTGCTTTACACATTGGCACCTGTATGGGCGCGATAGTGCGGTGGTAAAAAGTCGAGCGCCATATTCGCTCAACAATCGAATGCCATTGAAATCAGGTCATGGAGACCACTGACCGGCATCGATACCAACCCTACGCGTCATTCAATGAACAATTACAGGCAATCGGCCAGAAGCCGAGCCATTGCGCTTTCCGCGCACTTCGGGGACAAACGCGGACACCGCCGCGGTGCGAGTCGTCACGCGCGGTTGCGAGTTGCTGTGGTTCTGGCTTTCACGTCGCCATTCGTGCATGCGCAAGCTTCGTTGCGGCTGACAGGATCGATGGACGCCGGGATTGCATACGTTAGCGATGCAGGCAACGCGTCGGGACATCGGTCGGCCTGGCAAGCGAAGAACGGCGACGTCAACATCAGCCGCTGGGCGCTGACGGGCGAAGAACCCATTACCAGCGACCTGAATGCGCTCTTTACGCTGACCAACGGCTTTTCCGTCATGACGGGTACAGCCGCGCAGCAGGGCCGGCTGTTCGGGTTCCAGTCGTTCGTCGGGCTGGCCTCGAAGCGTTCAGGGACGGTTACGTTAGGCCGTCAGTTCGACGCGGTGGTTCAATACGTCGAGCCTTTCGCACTCGGTGGGACCGCTTACGGCGGAACAGCCTTCGCGCATCCGTACGACAACGATAATCTGGATAACTATACGCGTACGAACAACTCGGTCAAATACTCGAGCCCGGAGTTTCACGGTTTGACTTTCGGTGGAACGTACGGCTTTTCAAACAAGGCCGGGGCTTTTGACGACAGCCGTGAGTACAGCCTGGGCGCCAGCTACCACTATGGCGGAATGCGCGTGGGCGCAGGTTACTTCCAGTTCAACCACGCTTCGAATCTCGCCACCGCCAACACGAATGGTGCTGAGCCGGCGGGTGCGCCTTTTAACGCCGACCGTCAACGAACGTATGCGGTGGGAGGAAACTACCGGTACGACAACGCACTCGTCGGACTCGTGCTGAGCGAGACGCGGCTCGACAACGCGACGTCGATCAACAACGTCGCCGACACGGCCATTTCGTTGCCGCACGACGACATCCGTTTCGAGAACGCCGAAATCAACTTGCGCTACTTCATTACGCCTAAGTGGCATGTCTCGGCAAATTACGTGTTTACATACGGTCGCTTCGACACGCCTACTGGCGTGCGCTATCCGAAATGGCACCAGCTTGGGCTGTTGAACACGTACTTCCTGTCACCGCGAACGGATGTGTACGCCGAAGCGTTATACCAGCGAGCGAACCAGTTGGAGGGAACGGGTATTCAGGGTGCCCAGATTTCTAATTTTTCTCGCGCCTCAGGGGCGAATCAATTCGTCGCTGCTGTCGGTTTGCGTCATCGCTTCTAACGCAACGCCGCTTGCTCATCGCCGGTGACATGTGGGGTGCCTTTGGCGGCTAGACGCGTAGAGCACCGCGCAGTTCCCGGAAATCGATGTGCGGCAGGCTCCCCGATGGTCGACGGTCTGCCACACTGAATACAGGTTTGTCGTGTTCGGCGCACAATTTTGCCGCGATGTTATGCGGGAACGTGTGCAATGCCGCATTGTAGATCTGGGCCGCTTCGTCGTAACGCGTGCGAGCGGCACCGATGCGTGTCGCCCAAAGGGCGAGGTTGCCCTGAAGCGCGCGGAACGTGGCGTCCGAATTGAGGCGCGGCTCGGATTCGGCTTCGACCATCAGCGCGGACACCGCTTCGGTAAGCTGCCTTTGCGCAACGTCGAAACGTTCGAATGCTATGGGACTATTTGCCAGCGCAGGCGTGGCCTCCACGGCGACGATCTGGGCGCGGACACTCGCCACCTCCGCGAGTACGGACGTCCCGTGTTTCAGCCTGGCCTGTGCGATTACTGTCACCTGGTCGACGAGCCGGAGCCGCTGCGAATAGAGATCCAGCACCTCGCTTAATGATGCCTTGAGTTCGGCGTCGTTCGGCGGCGCAATATAGGTGCCGCAGCCACCTGTTGCCAGAAGCGCGAAGGCAGCAGCCATGAAGCAAACCGTTTTCGTAAACGATCGGGTTGCCACATTGAACGCTGCGATCAGCGCCACTGTCATCGCGATTCCTTTCTGGTGACCAGAGGTTAAAGGAGTAGTCGCCGTGCGGCTTTGTCCCCATAACCCGCGACTTCGACCAGGTTAGACGAAGCGGCGCGGTTGAGTTTGACTACGATCAAGCGCGACGCGCTGCATCGTTGAATATGGCTGAATATGGCGTTTGTCATGAGGGAATACGCCGATGCCCTATGATAGGGTTCACGTACATCCATTCATGCGATGCTGGGAATGCGGCCGTCTCATCGAAACCGCCTTGTTGGCGCCGGTGCTCGTCGCCGGATATGCGTCGCACTACCGACAGAAGAGACTGCAAGCTTATGGCGAATCCTGCGCAAAGCAGCGGCGCAATCAATCATTTGATGGATGACGAAGCGGATCTTTACGATCCAGCGCGCCGGCTCATTTTCAGCGATCTGTTGAGCGCGATGACCGATCACGCCGCGCACATAGTGGACGCCTTTTATCTGAAACTGGCCGCACTGCCGAGGTCGAAAGCCATTCTCGAAGCGCTGTCGCCAGACGAACTGGAACACCTGAAAGCGAAGCAGCAGGACACGCTGTTGAAGATGGCGTCCCCCGATCTGACTGCACGGGAACATCGTGAAATGGCGTTGAGGGTGGGTCGCGTGCACGCGATTGTCGGCCTCGATCGCGAAGAACTGGTGCGCAGCAGGATCATCCTCTCGACTGAGATTCGTCGTTTGGTCGATACGGCGCAGCATAACGAGGCATTATCGCTGCTGGCGCGCCGGTTGACGCGCGATCTCGCCTTTCAGACCGAGGCCTATCAACAGGTCCAGGCGTCGCGGCAGCAGGTTCTCATGTCGCTCACACGTGTGGCGTGGGAGGCCGAAACTTATACCGAACTGATCGGCCTCACGGTGAATCTCCTTAGCCGGCACGAAGAAGTCGCGGGATGTTCTGTTGGCCGCCCTGACTCACAAGGCGTGTTTCGGTTCGAGTCCGCGTCGGGCGGGGCGATCCGCACGTATGTTTCGCATGTCGAGGCCGGCAGCGAGCAGCAGATCACGACAGACCCGATGCAGCCGCAAGGGCAGGGGCCGGCAGGGCGCGCATGGCGCAGCGGCGAGGTGCACCGGGTTGTCGATATTGCAACGGATCCGAGCATGGAGCCCTGGCGGGAGCGCGCCGAAACAGCGGGTTTTCGCTCCAGCATTGCCATTCCGTTGCGGCAGCCCGGCAAGACGGCGAATGCCATTCTTTCGCTCTATAGCCCCTACCCGGGAGGCTATTCGTCTGAAGATCAGAGTGCGTTCCTTGCCATGCTCCAGAGTCTGCTGGGGCTGGCGATCGACAGGATCGAGAACTTCGAAGGTCGCACGCGCACCGTTCCCTATACGCAGCGGCAGCGCTGGACCGAGCTTCTCCACTCTGACGCGTTAATGATGTATTACCAGCCTTTGCTCGACATCAGGACGGGGGAGGTCACGAAGATCGAGGCACTCGCCCGCCTGCGTGACGGCGCACATGTTCTAAGTCCGGCCGCATTTTTTCCAGTCATGTCGTCGAACGACTTTTTCGACCTCTATGTCAGCGGCCTGAACCAGGCGCTCGCGCAAAGAAATGTGTGGTTGGAGGACGGCATCGACCTTGCCGTCTCGATCAATCTGCCGCCCGCCGCACTTAGCGATGTCCGCTATTTCGCGGCGACGCAGCACGCGCTCACGCAGCACGGCTGCACACCGCATGTTCTCACGCTGGAGGTGCTGGAAACCGACGATCTGCCCGCGAGCAACGACGTTCTGCAGGCACTGAACCGCTTCAAGGCGCTGGGCGTGATTCTCGCGGAGGACGACCTGGGTTCCGGTCATAGCAGCCTGAATCGTCTGCGGCAGTTGCCGTTCGACTGGATCAAGATTGATCGCAATATCACGAACCTCGCGGACCAGGATGCCAATAGCGTATTGCGCTTTATCTATCAGTTGACGAGACTCGGCCACTCGCTCGGGAAGTCGGTGGTGGTCGAAGGTATCGAACACGTCGATCTGCTCGACGCGATCGGCATTCTAGGCGCGGATGCCGTGCAAGGCTACGCGATCGCTGAGCCGATGCCCGCCGACCAGCTGGCAAACTGGCTGGCGACGCGCCCAAGTACACCACGCACGCCACATGGCCTCGATCGCAACAGCGCATTCGTGAAGCTGGCGCAGTTGCTGATCTGGGAGGAGCGGCTGCATCTCGTGTCCGAGGACCGGCACGCATTGAGTCGGCTGGCAGACATCAGCAATACGGCGTCTGCGTCGAACGCCGGCGGCACGCTTCCGGAAGCGCCGCTCGCGTCCGCCTGTCAGATCTGCCCGTTCTCGACTTTCTTCTCCGATATGGATTCGATCTTCCCGGCCGGATTCGCCGATCAATCCGCCAAGCGCGCATTTATCGATACCGCAATCAACCATGGACCGCGCAGTGAAGCTTACCTGCTCGCTAGGGACGCGGTCGTCGAAGCGATTCTTGCGACAGCGGCGTGAGCGGCCGGTTTTCCCCGACCGCGATCAGACAGTCAGCCGCTACCGTGCTGTCCACTGCTCCCACGCAAGCAGCGCATCAGCACACTGCTTCGGCGCCAGCAGAGAAAACTCCGTGCGTTCCCGATTCATCAAGGCCGATAGACGGCTAGCGCGATGGCATGCCTTGTGCTCTTTGTCTTGACGAGAAGAGCCGGATCGCTCTGCGTTTTCGAGTCGGCGTCAGGCACTTTGCGATCAAACCCGCTATTGACAGTTTGCGGCAAGCGTCTCGCCGTTGGCGGGGCAGCGTGCAATCTCAAACGCCGGGACGGATTTCCTTTCGGTCGGGCAGCACGGGTAAGGGCCGCGCCGCCCCTTAAAAGCCCACGCCACAGTAAGAGAGAGTACCTTTCGATAATGGATTCCGCCCGGTTGCCCTCCCGCGAGCAGTCGGCTACCTTGAACCCAGTCCGTTATCGGAGGATCTGCCGTGAATACCAAGCAAAGCAAAAAGGAACACCTCGACGCTGCTGCATCGCATCATGAGCAAGCAGCGCGATTTCACCGGGAGGCGTCGCAGTATTACGAGGCGGGCAAGGATTACGATCACGCCGCCCACCAGGCGGTATTGGCGCAAGGCCATGCACTATTTGCCATCGCAGAGTCCAATCTCGCCGCCAAACATACCGGCGCGCCATTGCCGCCAGGGTCCATTGAAAGCGGTTTGACTGCCGCAAAACATCATGCCGCCGCGTCGGAACTTCACACGCAGGCCGCGCAGCACATGCGCCGCGCTGCAAAAGTTTTTGACGACGATCGCAGCGCGGTTGCCCATGAAACGCAGTTGGGGTTTTCTCTTGCCTCGCGCGCGGTCGCGCACGGCAACGAGGCAGCCAGGCAATATGTCGCGTCGCTACGGGAAAAAAGCGCGTGATTTTTATCTGTCGGCGATGCGCGTGAGCACTTCACGAACAGAGCGGCAATGCCATAGTCTTCGGGGCGGGCTCAGCGTCCTGCTTTGAGCTGTGTCCACAACCTGTTTTCCAGGCGAAGAATCTCGGTCGGCAGCGGTAACGACAGCACCAGCGATTTCATTCGCTCACCGCTCGGATAGACCGCTTCATTCGAGAGGATCTCCGCATTGACAAAAGTACGGGCCGCAGCGTTAGCGTTCGGATAAAAGACGTGATTGGTGATCGCCGCACTGACTTTAGGCTGAAGGATGTAATTGATCCATTGCATCGCGGCTTCTGGATGAGGCGCGTCTTTCGGCACACCCATCAGATCGAACCACAGCACGGCCGTGCCTTTCGGAATCACGTAGCGAACTTCGTAGGCGCGATGCGCCTCCTGCGCTCGCCGCTTGGCGATCCCGACGTCGCCCGACCATGCGAGCGCGAGGCAGACGTCGTTATTGGCCAGGTCGTTGATATAGCCGGAGGAATTGAACTGGGTGATATAAGGACGAATCGTCTTAAACAACTGATAGACGGCCTGGTAGTCAGCAGCGTTTGTGCTGTTCGGATCCTTATGCAGGTAGATCAGCCCAACCGAGAATGCGTCCTCGGGCGAGTCGAGTACAGAAACGCCGCAGGATTTGAGTTTGGATAAATACTGCGGGTTAAACAGCAAGTCCCAACTGTCATACGGCGCGTCCTTGCCGAGTAGTTGCGTCACTTTCGTTACGTTGTAGCCAAGGCCGTCCGTGCCCCACGACCACGGCACCGTGTACTGATTGCCCGGATCGGCTGACGCAAGCATTTTCATGAGCCCTTGATCCAGATTGGCCAGATTGGGAATCTTGCTCTTGTCGAGTTTCCGATAGACGCCCGCTTCGATCTGCCTGGCAGCGTATGCGGACGATGGCACCACCACGTCGTAGCCGGATGAACCGCTAAGCAGTTTCGCCTGCAAAGTGTCGTCGCCATCGTAGACGTCATAGCGCGTGTGAATGCCCGTTTCCTTTTCGAAACCGGAAACTGTGTCATCCGCGATATTGTCCGACCAGTTGTAGACGTTCAGTTCGTCTGCTTTCGCATGATGTGCGCTCATGGCCATCAAGCCTGCCGCGGTGAGAATGCTTGTGATGAGATAGCGGGGAGACATAGTGCCCTTCCGGTAGTAGTCAGGTGTTTTGCTTAACGGGGATATGGCGAAGCAGGTCAGCCCGCGAACTGATGCATGACAGGATGCGAGTCGTGGCGCCAACCGGCCTGCTTCAGCGCTTCCAGAAGCCGCGCCGCGCCGAGCGCGTGCACATGAACGCCTTGTCCATGCATATCGTCGGCCGCGAATAGCGCGTTGAGAATCGCCTCTTCAACGGCGTCCGCAGCGGCGACGAAGAGCGGTGAAATGAAATCACCGTTGACGCCCAGCACGCTCATAAGACGCTCGCCCCCCATGCCGTAATCCGCAGGCGGGATAGCATGGTTACCCACTGAAAAAGCGACGAAGATGTCACCGCTCGCATATTCAGTACCGCCGCCCACGCGAGCGAGCCCAATGCTCGCGCGTCGCGCGAGTTGGTTGCATTGATGCGGAAGCAGCGGGGCGTCGGTGGCCAGCGTCACCACGATCGATCCCATCCCCGGCACGCCTCTTTGGCGCGCGCCGAATGGCGAGGGCACTTCCCGTAACGCGTCGCCAACGGGATATCCGGCTACGCGAAGTGCCTCGCGGCGGCCGTAGTTCGCCTGGACCAACGCGCCGACCGTCCAGCCCCCTTCATGCGCTTCCAGTCTGCGAGAACTCGTTCCGATACCGCCTTTGAATTCATGACAGATCATGCCGGTACCACCGCCGACCGAGCCCTCGGCGACCGGCCCGCTCGCTGCTTGCGCCTGCGCTTCGTGAACGTGTGCCGCGGTGACATGCTGCCCCCAGATGTCGTTCAACACGCCGTCAAAAGTTTCCAGCACGACGGGCATGCACCAGTACTGGCTTTCGCCGACCGATGAGCGCTCGGCGGCGACTAGCGCATCGCGAACTACACCGACGCTGTGCGTGTTGGTGTAAGCGATCGGCGTGGACAGCAGACCTGACTCGCGAATCCATTCCAAACCGGTCGCGTCGCCGTTTCCGTTGAGTATGTGACAGCCGGCAAAGCATGGCTCGAGCCGCGCCATGCCAGGGCGTGGTTCGATGACCGTGACACCGGTTCGAATCGAGATGTCTTTCCGGTTTTCGACCAGGGTACGATGACCGACTCTGACGCCTTGCACGTCGGTGATGGCGTTGAACGGGCCAGGCGTGCCGTGACCGATCCGAACGCCGATGTTTCTGACACCCATAGGTTTGCTCCTGTATCGCTGCGAACTGCCCGTCCACGCGTATGCGTCGGGGTACTGCGATACTAGGGCGCGAGGCTGCGGGTGAACATCAGGCCGAAGGGCTAGAACGACAGTGCGATCTACCCTCATAGGGGTAGTTGGAGGAGATAGACATGCAGCTTGACGTGTCGGACGTGGCATTTCATCAACGGCTTGGACGTCTGGTTCAAAAACTCGACGACAAGCAGTTCTGGACTGCGCTCACGGATTTATTGCGTGGAGTGACCCACTTCGACAATTGGGTGGCGGTGATCTTCTGGACCGGCGACAAACCGAGATTGATAGCCGAGGCTCAGACGCGCGTGCCACACGACGAGCTATTCCACGGATATTTGAACGGCGTTTATTTGCTTGACCCGTTCTACCAGTTCAGTCTGGGTGCAATCAGCCCGGGTGTGTATTGTCTCGACGAAGTTGCGCCGGATCACTTCCGCGAGACTGAGTACTTTCGCCGCTATTTTTCGATCAACGTACTCGAAGATGAAGTTCAGTTTCTCGCGCCGCTGCCGGGCGGGGGGACATTGTCGCTATCGTTAGGCAGCAAGCGGCGCTTCAATTCCTCCGAAATCGGCACGCTCTGTCTTTACAGCGCGTGGATCATTCCATTGATGTGCCATGCCGTGACGGCGCAGGCCGGTGCGCTCGCGCCGACTGCAGGCACGACGGCGGAAAGCGACCGAAGCCTTCATTTCGAACAGGCCTTGCGCAAGCGCTCCACCGAATCGCTGACCAATCGTGAGATTGAAATCGCACTGATGATCCTTGCGGGCCATTCGACCAAGAATATGGCGCGGTTGCTTGGGGTGTCGCCTGCGACCGCGAAGGTTCACCGGCGAAACCTCTATAGGAAACTGGATATATCGTCGCAGGCAACGCTATTCCTGCTCATCCTTGACGAAGAGCCGGAAGCGCTCTGATATCAGGATGTTCTTATGCGGCGAGTGCCTCTCCGACTCTCCATTCGACAGCACAAGGGAAATCGTCGAGAATCGGTTGTAGTCACCACGCCGAACCGCCTTGCGTATAAGGTCGGCGTGTAGGACGGCGCGTCATATCCAGGCCGATACGGCGTGCCGACTCGTCTGACAATGCCGCCGCTCCAAGCATTGCGGCTCTACGAAACGGGACCAGAATTCGATGAATAAAGATCCAGCGAATCCATCGGAACGCATCGATCAGCTGATCGCAGAACTAACGGGTTGGCGCGGAAAAACATTCGCCAGTATCCGCAAGATCATTCTTGAGACCGACGCGGAGATTGTCGAGGAATGGAAGTGGATGGGCAGTCCCGTGTGGTACCGCGACGGAATGATCGCGGTCGCAAACGCCCACAAAGGCAAGGTGAAGCTCACGTTTGCAAACGGAGCGAGCCTGGCGGATCCCGACAAGCTTTTCAACGCAGGCCTCGAAGGCAACGCACGACGAGCAATCGACTTCTTCGAGGGTGACAAGGTCGACGCGCGTGCTCTGAAAAAACTCATCCGTGCCGCGATTGATTACAACCAGAGCAAATTGAAGAAGAAAGCGCCTGCGACTAAGCGGGTGAAAGCCGACAACAGCGACGAGGCCTGAAGCAATGGCTATGCTTACGTAGTATTACGCCGGCGCGATCAAGCCTCGTCGCCTCTCGCGAATACCGAACCGCATAACCCAATCCGTCACACTAGACGCCCACAATTAGACCCGTTAGTCTGAGAGCGTTGCGCGACGTAGTTTGGCTATGCTGTTCCTAACCGACAACGTGGGAGCCGAATCATGGAAGTGAGCACGGAAGCGCTTGTTGACATGCTGAGAGAGGTTGAAGCCGACGACCCGATCGACTACGCCGATCTTCCTTTCGGAGAGCAGGAGCTCAGGCGTCTTGTCATGACTTCTCTCGTCGAGCGCCACCACCAGGTGGAAGCGGGCAACCTGTCGGTGTCCGACATTCATGCGCTGTATCTTCTCAGCACCGCCAAGCTTGTGCTCGAAAACACCGTGCTTCACGCCAGGCTGCTTCTGCTTCAAGGGCAGCAGATCGATGTGCAGTCGCTGCTGGCTCCGTTCACCCTGAAAGGCAAACCCTAGGCCGGCAAGGCGAGGCGCCCGGCTACCGGGCGGCTCGCCGCCACGTGCCGCTTAGTTCTCGAAATAGTTCAGGCCGAGCGCGCCCTTCACCTCCGACACCGTCGCGCCTGCCACTTCCCGTGCGCGCAGCGTGCCGCGGCGCAGGACGTTGAGGACCTCCGCACGGTCGGTTTCGAACTCGCGGCGGCGCTCGCGAATGGGGGCGAGCATCGATTGCAGACGTTCGTTCAGCACGCGCTTGACCACGCTGTCGCCAAGGCCGCCGCGACGGTAGTGCGCCTTCAGTTCGTCGACCATTGGTACGTCGGGCTCGAACGCGTCGAGGAACGCGAACACCACGTTGCCTTCCACCTGGCCCGGGTCGCTCACGCGCAAATGGTTGGGGTCCGTGTACATGTTGTTCACGGCCTTCGTGATTTCGTCGGGAGTTGCGCCCAGCGTAATGGCGTTACCCAGCGATTTGCTCATCTTCGCTTTGCCGTCGATGCCAGGCAGCCGCGCAACGTGCGAGAGCACCGCTTCGCATTCAACCAGCACCTGTTTGTCGACCGTGTTGTTGAAACGGCGCACCAGTTCGTTGGTTTGTTCGATCATCGGCAACTGGTCGTCGCCCACGGGTACGCGCGTCGCCTTGAACGCCGTGATGTCCGCGGCCTGGCTTACCGGATACGTCAGAAAGCCGGCGGGGATGTCCCGCTCGAAACCGCGCAGCACGATTTCCGCCTTGATGGTGGGATTGCGTTCGAGGCGCGCGACCGTCACGAGATTGAGCAGATACTGGGTCAATTCCGCCAGCTCCGGCACCTGCGACTGGATGAAGATGGTCGACTTGGCCGGGTCGATGCCGACCGCGAGATAGTCGAGCGCCACCTCGATCACGTTTTCCGTGACTTTCTGGTGACGGCCCACGTTGTCGGTCATGGCCTGTGCATCGGCAAGCAGCAGGAATTGCTGCGCTTCGTGCTGAAGCTGCACGCGCGAGCGCAGCGAGCCGATGTAGTGGCCAAGGTGAAGCGGACCGGTCGTGCGGTCGCCGGTGAGAATAATGGGCGGGTTCGTCGTCTGGTTTGCGTCTGTCATGGTCTGGGTTCTGCGTTTTGTCGATACCACCAGCCGTCAGCGCGCAGAAACGAAAATGCCGCCAGGACTGGCGGCATCACGTTTCGATGGACGAGTGGAAACGGGCCGCCTAAGTCAGGCGCGCCACCAACAGCTCAGCGTGATCGGCTTCGTATCCATGAACGGAGTATAACGCGGCGGATCGCCATGCCGCCAACCACGCACCGGACGATGTCGCAGCCCGGCGCCGCGGCCGTTCTCTCAACACCCCCGCCCGGGGCATGCAGACGGCTTCCCCGCGCGAAGCCGCCGACCCGCGCGTTACCGCCTAAGCCGCGGAGAAAACGACCGCCGCGGCGTTCTCGACCTGCGTGAAAGTGCGGACAAAACGATAGGCCTGGCCGCCGATTTCCATCTCGTTGATGCCCGAGCGGGTCAGCTCCAGCATGTCATTGGCGAGCGGGATGGAGATCGTGCCGACCTTCTTCATTTCCTCGAGCAGGCCGGCCGGATCGCCGAGGTAGATGGTGCAAGCGTCGTTCGTATGGCGCGTCATGACCACGCTCGCCGCCTTGTCGAGGGAAAGCTCGAGATATTCGACCAGGGTCTGCAGCGACTCCGGCACGGGTTCGTGAGAGACGTGCATCGATGTATTTGCGACTGTCATTGTGTGGTCCCCCATCGCGCCAATGTCCGGGCAGTCCGCTGGAGATCAGCGGTGCATCCACTATACGGCATCGTACATCGATACTCGATCCGTCCAGAAGGACTTGGACGATACCGTGAATGCCGGGCTTCATCGCTCTTGCGCAGTGTCGGGTTAAAGCGCATGCCGCGAGCGCGCGCTGAATTGCCGTCAAGAAACCGCGCCATTGCGTCATTTTTTCTTCTTCCCGGCGACCGGGGCCATTTCCTCAGTCGAATAAACCTGCTACTTTATGGTTACGTAATAATTGCAATGCAAGCGGTTTTCGGCCCTTCCACCAACAAAAATGCGTAGGTCATGGCTTTCAGCGAACCAAGGTCTCCATTTTTCAAGTGGCTCGTCTCTTCCGCTCAGAACCTGAGCGCAGACAATCGGCAGATATTGCTTGCGAATCTGTTCACGCGAACCTCGTCGATTGTGTTTGCGTCCGTTTGTGAAATCAGCGTCTGCGCGACCGCATACTTCCTTCATCCCAGACCCCTCTACGCAGGCTGGGGCGCCGCTGTTGTCGCATTGCTGATCGCACGGCTCGCGTTGATCTGGTTGTGCTCCTCGCGTAGCGCCAAGGGGCGGCCAACACCGACATCCGCGTTTCTGTTCGCGAGCCTGCTCTGGAGCATGCTGTTCGGTTTCGGCGCGTTGCTTTGCAATATCAGCGGAGATCAAACACTTTTCCTGCTCGGCAACGTTTGCGCGGTGGGCGTGATTGGCGGATTGGCCGGACGCAATGCCGGTACGCCCCGGCTCGTCATGCTGCAGATTACGTGCATTCTGGCGCCCCTTGCTCTTGGCGCGGCGCTGTCTCCTGGTTCCGGCAAACTGGTGTTGCTGTTTCAGGCGCCCTTTTGCGCCGCGGGCTTCTTTACGGTCGCGCTGCGCAGCAATCGCGATACGGTCGCGTTACTCCTCGCACGGGAAAGCAGCCATCGGCTCGCCCATCACGACAGCCTGACGGGCTTACCCAATCGCACGCGTATCAGTGAGCTGCTGCTTGAGCGCACGGAGAGAGGAGCGTTGGGCAAAGGCCAATCGTTCGCTGTTCTACTGATCGATCTCGACGGATTCAAGGCGATCAACGACAGTCTTGGCCATGCCGCCGGCGACCAGATCCTTCAGGAAGCGGCGATTCGCTTGCGCGAAGTGTTGCCCGGCGGCGAGCTCGTTGGACGGCTAGCCGGCGACGAGTTCGTGGCGTTTTCCGATGGTGGCGGGCACGCCCGCGACGTCCGGATTCTGGCGGACCGCATCGTCAAGACCCTGGCGCGCCCATTCGCGCTGCGCGAGGCGCTGGTGCATATCGGCGCGAGCGTGGGGATCTCGCTCTATCCCGAGCACGCGAGAACCGGCCCGCAATTGCTGATTTGCGCCGATCGCGCCTTGTATGCCGTGAAACGCAGCGGCAAGAGTGCGTACGCCATTTTCGATGCGGGCAAGCACGCGTCGGATGAAAGCCTGAGCCTTCTGCGCAGCGACCTGGAAGGCGCGCTGCATTCGTTCAGCGGCTTGCGCATGGAGTATCAGCCCATCGTCGATCTCAGCAGCGGTGCGGTGTCAGGACGCGAGGCGCTGATGCGCTGGACCCACCCGACTCGCGGCGAACTCCCGCCGTCCTCATTCATTCCCACTGCCGAACGTACGGGGCTTATTCTGGCGTTGGGACAGTGGGCTTTGCTGCAATCGTGCAAGGAAGCGGTGACCTGGCGCGACAAGGTCACCGTCGCCGTGAACGTTTCACCGGTGCAATTGAGGGAGGAGTCGTTTGCGTCGACCGTCGCGGGGATTCTGCGCAAGACCAGACTGCCGCCGCAGCGCCTGAATATCGAGGTCACGGAAACGGTACTCTTGAACGACGATGTCGTGACCCGGCGTAATATCGCGAGGCTGCAGGCATTAGGCATTGGTCTTGCGCTGGACGATTTCGGCACCGGCTTTTCGACCATGTCGACTCTTGTGCGTTTTTCGTTCGACAAGCTCAAGATCGACAGCTCTTTCGTCAAGGAGTCCGTGCATCGCCGCGAATCGGCTGCGGTGGTGCGTGGGATCGTGGCATTGGCGCGGGAGATCGGCATGCCGACCACGGCCGAGGGCATCGAGACGCAAGAACAGCTGGATTTCGTGCGCGTGTGCGGATGCACGCATGCTCAGGGTTTTCTGCTTGGCCGGCCCGTGCAGGGGCACGAGATCGCGCGGATCGAAGAAAAGGCCGCCGCGCATTCCGCGAAGCAATGAGCGCTCATCAATTCCGGCACGGAGGCCGATATGGAGCCCACCTTGCAATACCAACTGCGGCTTACCGTTTCGCCAGAACTGGCCGACGCATTACGTGCTGACCCGGCGTGTGCATCGCATAGCGCGCTTCGTGACGTGCTGCTCAGGCATGACGCGACGTTGAAATGCCAGTTCGACGCCTTCGCCGACTACGTGCGCGAAGCGCAACAGCAGGGTACGGAAAATTATCCGCTCTATCAGTGGACTCTCGAGACGATCGAGAATCCGGAGAAGCAAGCCAGGTACTTGCGCTCGTTTACCGTCTATGTGAACGGCGGCGAGGTTTACGGCAAAGATGTCACGGATATCATGGAGAACGAACTATTGGGATTGGTCAGCGAAGATGGAGTTCAGCGCGTCTCAAGGTTCGATACCAATCCTGCTAATAATCCGCAACCGCCAAGGCGCTAGCGCTTGCCGAACCTGAAGTCCGCCGCGCCTCCGCGCAGCGTCAGCTAATCGTCATTTTCGATTTTACATTTGACGACAGCACGTTGAGTTCGTGAGACGATGCATGCTCACTTTTTCTTAAGGAGAGCGACATGGGACTCTTGGACGAAGTAGGAAAGATTGCGGGGGCGATCGCCGCCGTTGAAGCGGCGGAAAAAGTGGATCCGGAAGCGGGTTTGCTTACGAAAGGCATTGCCGCTGTTGCCGGTTTCGAAGGTGCCGGTAAGCTGGAATCAATGTTGGAAAAGAAAGACGACGACCAGCAGGACGTTGCCGACAACGCCCAACCCACAGACGACACGAATCCGCAGACGTGAGCGGAAGTCTGCTGCCGGCTGCATGATCCGCGACGGAATGCATGCGCCGGGGAATTCTCTGCGCGCTTCGCCGAGCGCCGCTAAATACCCCATTACGTTGTGCACGTTGCCACCCGCTGGTAGTCGAGCGTTCTACCGTTAGCAGCTTTAAAATCAATCAAAGATCTTTATCGATCGACCAAGCTGTCAATTGTCTGAATGGCAATGCGGAGTGGACGCATGGAGCTGTCCGCTTTGGGCGGTTTCATCCGGGTGTCATCGCCCCGCGCCTAGGATGGCTGTCGCCAGGCTCATGCGCCGGCATCCTTCCACCTCCGCACAAAAACACCAGACATGTCGAACAGAAAAATCGTAAAGACTTCGCCGACCGATCAGGGTGCTTCCATCGTCTCGCGCCGCGGGTTCCTGAAGTTCGCCGGTGCGTCCAGTCTCGCTACGGCGGCGGGCACGCTTTCATCGGCGGCGCGCGCGGCGAACAGCGCGCCTGACGGCACACCGGAGCAGGTCCACCTGACCTGGGGTAACGATCCGGCCAGTGAGGTCACGGTCTCCTGGGCGTCGCTTGCACCCGCGGTGAACCCGCAAGTCCGTGTCGGTGTCGCGGGTGCGGCGAAACATACGGTGCATGGCGTCCAGACCACTTATACGGATGGCCTGAACGGCGAGGTCGTGTTCACGTATCACGCGCATCTGCGCGATCTGAAGCCCGCTACGAGCTATGAATACCAGGTGAGCGCGGAGAACGACAGCCATGCGGCTCAGCCTTTCACGGCGAGCTTTCGCACTGCGCCGCGCGGCCGCGCGCCGTTCCGCTGGACCAGCTATGGCGATCTCGCGACGCCGAACACCGGCTGGGTGTTGTCGTCGCCGCAAAGCCGTTTCGCGGTGCAGGCAGTCGAGCGCTTTGAGCCTCTGTTCCACCTGCTCAACGGCGACCTGTGTTACGCCAATCTGAATCCGGCGCACCAGCCGGAGGTATGGCGCGACTTCGGCAACAACTGCCAGACTTCGGCGTCGAACCGGCCGTGGATGCCGTGTCCAGGCAACCACGAACTCGAATTCAATAACGGTGAGCAGGGCCTCGCCTCGTATCTCGCACGCTATAAGCTGCCGGACAATCACACGCGCTTTCAGGGCCGCTGGTACAGCTTTCGCGTGAGTTCCGTGCTCTTCATTTCGCTCGATGCGGACGACGTCGTGTATCAGGACGCAGCGGCCTTCGTCGCCGGCCCGGATCCTCTCGTGCCCGTTGCGAGCACCGGCAATCCGCCGATCCAACCCGGCACGTCGCTCTATGTGCGTGGGTATAGCGCGGGCGAGCAGACGCGTTGGCTCGAAAGGACGTTGCGCCGTGCGGCTGAAGACGACGAAGTCGACTGGATCGTCGTCCAGATGCATCAGGACGCGCTGAGTTCATCGAAGACCGGCAACGGTTCCGATAAAGGCATCCGCGAAGCCTGGTTGCCGCTGTTCGACCGCTATGGCGTCGACCTGGTGCTGTGCGGGCACGATCACGATTACGAACGCAGTTACCCCGTGCGTGGCTGCAATCACCACAAAGGCACCGACATCGCGACGGGCCAGCCGGTCGATACGCTGCAGCCGAAACCGGTGATGTCGGCAGTGTCCGCGGGCGCGTCGACGTTCGATACGAGTCACGGCACGATTCACCTGATTCTCGGCGGTGGCGGCACGAGCGCGCCGCTGGATGTCTACGGCGTGGATGCCGGCACGGGGCTGCCTCAGGCGCGTATCTTCACGCGGCCCAACCGCCCGGTTGCCGGCACCACGTCCGGGACGTTCGTGCGTGCGGGCGCGGACGCAGTGGAAGACGCGATCTGGTCGGCGCAACGCGATACTGGCACCGGTTATGGCATTGCGGTGTTCGATCATGATCCCGGGCATCCCGGCGGCGAGACCACGATTACGATGAACTACTATCACGCGCCTGGCGCAGATCAGACTCCGACGCAGAACTACGAGTTGTTCGAGACGATCGAGTTGAAGAAGACGCGACGCAGATAAGGTTCGAACACGCGGGGCTCGCCGGCATGACCTCGCGCGCGCCGCACGATACACGCCTCCTCGACCTTTCCGGATGATTTTGTTACACGTCTTACGGATGTGAAGCGACGTAGTTACAAAAGCCTTTCAAAAGCGCAGTTATACTCGGCGCCGTCCAAACATTGAAAAGGCTTTTTATGTCGAAGAGAATCCTCCGGATGGTTGCCGTCGCAGCGCTCACCGCTTCGGCATCGTTGTCGGCGCTCGCCGGCGATATGAATAACGCACTTGGCGGCGCGCTCGGCGGCGTGGCCGGCGCAGCAGTGGGCGGTGCGTTAGGCGGCAGCACGGGCGCCGTGCTTGGCGGAGCAGTCGGCGGCGGCGCGGGCGGCGCGGTGACGTCGAACCGCAGGGAGCGTACGGGCGCGATCATCGGCGGCGCGCTGGGCGGCGGTGCCGGCACCGCGGCGGGCAATGCAATGGGCGGTCGCAGCGGCGGTCTCGTCGGCGCAGCGCTGGGCGGCGGCGCCGGGTCGGCGCTCGGCGGCAACATGTCGCGCTCCAACTCGTACGCGGACGACTATTCCCGCGGCTACCGGTCGCGCAAGCATCATCACAAGCATCGGCACGACGACTGAATGGCGCGCGAACGGGCGAGTGGCAGGCAAACTGCCTGCCCGCTCGCTGAATGCTTCGCGCAACACGTGACACACTCTGCATTGACATTGGTTCGTGCGCCGTTATCGTAAAGGCTCTTCGCAGTCGACTGCCGGCACGCTCGCTGCGGGAACACTTCACGATTTCCCCATCCTCACGGAACATAAAAACGATGCTACGAGTGTATTGCGCAGGGCCGCTGTTCAACGCAGCCGAGCGATCCGAAATGGATTCGATTGCCGCCACGCTGGAGGCTGCGGGATTGTCGACGTTTCTGCCGCATCGCGACGGGCTGGAGTTCGCGAAGCTCAAGCCGGAACTCGAGAAACTCGGCGCCTCGGTCGAAGAAGCCGCGCACATGCTCGACCGCGCGATCTTCAATCTGGATACGTATCAATTGCTTACGCGTTGCGATGCGGTCGTGGCCAATCTCAACGGCCGGGTCGCCGACGAGGGCACGGTTGTCGAAGCGTCGCTTGCGTGGCACGCGGACAAGCCGCTTGTTTTATTCAAAGCTGACGCACGGACCATGCTCAGCGGGTCCGATAACCCGATGCTCACCGGGTTGGGTGATTTCAAGGTGGTCGATCAACTGGCTGCGCTGCCGCAGGCCATTCTGGAAGCTGTTGCGCGCGATCGGACCCACAGGGCCGAGCAGACGTTGGAGAGCGGCGCGCAGATCGCGGCGCTTCGCGAGGGCGGCGGCGAGTTGAGTGCGCTCGCAAAGACGCTATACAGCGCTTTCAAAAAGCCATAAGGCCGATGCCTGCGTCAGCAGGCGCACCGCAAAAATCCCGCTCCGCCGACTCCCGGATCGCGCCGGAAAACGTTAAGCTTCGCCCCCTCGTTGTTCCTTTCACGCCACGCCGTTTATTTTTTTGACGCGCCGTTTATTTTCATCGCCCTATGATTGGACTGCTCGTTTTTCCGCCGCAGTGGCTGGTACGCATTCACTGAGCGATTCGAAAACCCGGTAATCAATCAGCGCGCACGATGGCAAAACCATTTGAATTTCGTTGCGCGCAATAAAAATCAAACAACACCTCATGCTTCTCGCAGTTTGCGCAATAACGGTTGTAGAAACGTACTGCATGCACGGTCATGGCGCTGGCGGAAAGAGCAATTGATACCCTCAATGACTGCTTGATCACGATCACGGAGCCAACAAGTATGAAAAAGTCTTTACTCGCGGTCGCGCTCTTTGGCGCATTTACAATGTCGGCGCATGCGCAAAGCAGCGTGACCCTCTACGGCCTTATCGATGCTGGATTGGTTTACACGAACAATCAGCTCGGACACAGTAATTGGCAGGAAGTGAGCAGTTCAACTCAGAACACGGTCTTCGGCCTCAAGGGCTCGGAGGATCTGGGTGGCGGCTTGCACGCGATCTTCAAACTCGAGCAAGGCTTCCTGCTGAACAACGGCGCCCAGGCATTCTCCGGTGATGGCTTCGGCTCCCAGGCATGGGTCGGCCTGCAAAGCGATCCTTACGGCACGTTGACGTTCGGCCGCCAGTTCGACGTGATGAACGACCTCGTCGGACCGCTCACGGCGGAGTTCAATACGTGGGGCGGTAACATGGCTGCGCATCCGTTCGAAAACGACAACCTCGCTGCGAATTCCGTCGTGATCAACAACTCGGTGAAGTACGCGAGCCCGACCTACCGCGGCATTACGTTCGAAACGATGTATTCGTTCAGCAACAAGGCGGGCGACTTCGGCAATAACCGTTCATATGGATTCGGCGTTTCCTATGCGCAAGGTCCGATCAATCTCGCTGCGGGCTACCTGCAACTGAACAACGCGGGCAACGGCAGTGGCGCGGTCACGTCGGGCGATACGAGCGCGAACTTCCTCGCGGAACGCCAGCGTATCTGGTCGCTAGGTGGCAATTACACATTCGGGCCGGCTACCGTCGGGCTGGTGTGGAGCCATTCTCAGATCGACAACGCAGCGGGCGTGTTCTCGTTCGGCACGGGCAGCTACCTCGGTGCGGGCGACACGTCTGTCGGATCGCTGAACGGTTCACTGCGCCTCGACAACTACGAAGTGAACGCAAAGTACGCGCTCACGCCCGCGGTGACCGTATCGGGCGCCTATACGTACACGCATGGCGCATATAACGGTTCGTCGCCGGGATGGAACACGGCCATGCTGCAAACGGACTACGCGATCAGCAAGCGCACGGACTTCTATCTGGAGGGCGTCTATCAGAACGTGCACGGCGCGCCGGCGGACTCCGTCCTGTCGCATGCGATGATCAACACGTTGTCGCCGTCGGCGACCAACACGCAGGTGGCGGTCACTGTCGGTATGCGTCACGCGTTCTAAGCAGCTTCGGATCGAGTGATTGATGAATGCGTATGCCTGGCATCCGCCGGGCATACGTCATCCTTCAAGCGCGATGCTCAAGGCCTTCGGTCGATCAGAGCGGTCCGGGTCAGCCGCGCAATCGTCCCATCTCCCATCTCCCACGCAGCGTTGCACCGCATGGACAAGGTTCAGCGCGACGCGTCCTGTGAATCCTCGTTCTTCGCTTCGGCCAGAATCTGCTGGATGGCCTGCTCGAAAGTTTCCACGGGTTGTCCGCCGCTCACCAGATAGCGGCGATTGAAGATAATGGCCGGCACCGACTGGATGCCCATCGCCTCGTTGTTCCGCTCCTCCGCTCGAACTTCGGCTGTGTACGTTCCGTTTTGCAATACGTCACGGGCCTCCGTGGCGTCGAGTCCTACGGATTGCGCCGCTTCGATCAGCACTTCGTGGTCGCTCGTGTCCTTGCCTTCGGAGTGGTAAGCCCGCAGCAGCGCCAGTTTGAGCGGCAACTGCTCGCCCTTGACGCCGGCCCAATGCAGCAGACGGTGCGCGTCGAAGGTGTTGTAGACGTGTTTGCGCGGGCCGAATTCGAAACCCACGCTCGCACCGCGCTCGCGGATCGCCGCCTGCGTTTCCTCGATCTGCTCCGGCGTGCGCCCATACTTCTTGCCGAGGTAGTCGACAATATTCTCGCCGTCCGGCCCCATGTGCGGATTCAACTCGAACGGATGCACGACGATGCGAGCGTCGACCGCGTCGCCAAGGCGCGAAATCGCACGCTGGAGCGAGGAGAGGCCGATCGCGCACCACGGGCATGCGATATCGGAGACAAAATCGATGGTGAGCGCTTGTGTCATTGCGGTGTTCCTGATGGAGATGATCTAGTGCGTGGCCGGCCTGATGCGAGGGCGACAGCCGCGAACAGCGTAACCCGAATCGCGGGTATTTGCAGGAGCGCGCTCGTGACGGGGTGCGAGCCGGGGATTTACAATTCACCACCGCGGCAAGACCGATTGACCACGCGAGCAACAGGGATGCCGATAAACGTCATAATCCGTCGTCTACGGCAACAACTGCTTTTCCAACGTTGAAAGGAGTTTCAAATGAGCAAGGGATATTGGGTGTCGTCATATCGCGCGACGAAAGATGCGGCCAGGCTGGCCGCGTATGCACAACTCGCTGCGCCCGCCGTGGCGGCTGCCGGCGGCAAGTTCATCGTGCGCGGCGTGGCGGACGAGGCACGTGAGCAGGGTTTGAAGGAGCGTACGGTCGTGATCGAATTTCCGACCTACGAAGCGGCTGTCGCCGCCTATGACAGCGAGCCCTACAAGAAAGCGCTGGAGGCGTTGGGCGACGGCGTGGAGCGCGATCTGCGCATTGTGCGCGGCGCCGAGTAACAACGAGGATGGGGCGCCGCTCATACGGCGCACGCCCCGGCCGGGCGGCAACGCGGCATGATGAATGCGCGGGCAGGCCGCCACCTGCCGCGCTTACCCGCAAACTCTACTTCACCGCCCCCAACGCAAGTCCCTTCACCAGATACCGTTGTAGCCACGCGAACACAACCGAAACCGGCAGTGTCGCGCAGAGCGTGGCGGCCATCACGAGATGCCACTGTACGACGTATTTCCCCGCGACCATGTCGGTCACCTGCACGGTCAGCGTCTTGTTCTCGGGTGAGCGGATCAACGTATAAACGACCGCAAATTCGTTCCATGCATTGATGAACGTGAAGATCGCGGTGACGACGATCGCAGGCACGGCCAGCGGCAAGAACACCTTGAAGACCGCCTTGGTCCGTCCGCACCCTTCGAGCCATGCCGACTCTTCCAGATCACGCGGCACCGTCTGGAAATACGAAGACAGCATCCACACGGCAAACGCGATATTGAAGGCTGCGTAAGAAACGATCACGCCGGTCTTGGAGTCGACCAGGTTTCCATCGCCATAAGGAATCATCGCGGCGAGCCTGAACAGGCCGACCACGAGCAGGATAGGCGACAGCATCTGCGTGACGAGCAGAAACTGGCGATAGAACCCGCGGCCTCGAAACGGAAACCTTGCCAATGCATACGCCGCCGGCAGACTGACAGCCAGCGCAAGCGCGGTCGACAGCAAACTGATCACCGTGCTGTTGCGCAGCGCGACGCCGAAATTGGCTGCCACCCACATGTCGGAGAAATTGCTCCACTGCCAATGCACCGGCAGCCACCGCGCCGGATAGACAAAAATCTCGGAAGCCGGCTTCAACGCGGTGAACAGCATGACGGCAAATGGAAACAGCACGATCACGACCAGTGGCGACAGCGCGAGCCAGCACCACAGCGAACGCTTCATCTTGACGCTCAGACTCATGACGGATCTCCTTCTTTCGCGGGCTGCAGGCGCAGATAGGCGATCGAGAATACGAACAGCATGACGAGCATGATCAGCGACACGGCTGCCGCTTCGCCGGGACGCCCGAGCCGGAAGCCAAGTTCGTAGAGATAGGTGACGAGAATATGCGTGCTGTTGTCGGGGCCGCCCTGCGTCATCACCCAGATGATCGGAAACGAGTTGAACACGTAAATCACATTCAACAGAATCGTCATGTTGATGAACGGCCGCAACAGCGGCATGGTGAGTTTGCGAAACTGCTGCCAGGCGCTCGCGCCGTCCATGCGCGCGGCCTCATAAATATCGCCTGGCACGGACGACAATCCGCCGAGCAGAATCGTCACTGTAAACGGGATCGAGACCAGTATGCCGACCGCGATTTCGACAGGAAACGCGAGTTCCGGTGTAGCCAGCCAATGAATCGGACCGCTGATCAATCCCAGCCTTTGCAGCGTGACGTTGACCATGCCGTAGTCGTCGTTGAAAGCCCAGCGCCAGACCACGGCGGTCATGGTCAGCGAGACGGACCACGGCAGCATCACAATCGTGCGCGCCACGCCGCGTCCATAGAAATCCTGATTCAGCACCAGTGCGACCGGCACCGAGATCAGCACCGTGCCACCGACCACGCATACGGTCCAGACGAGGGTTCGTTTGGCGGCGGCAAGAAACGCGGGGTCGCCGAAGATCGTATAGAAATTCTGCAGACCGGTGAAATCGCGAATGGCGCCGAAGCGCGAGACCTCGTGAAGCGATTGCCACACGATGTTGAAGATCGGATAGCTGATGATGAAAAGCGCCAATATCAGACTCGGCGCTATCAGCAACCAGGGCGCTTGCAGGCGCGTAGAAGCGGAACGGCTCATGCGTGCTCGATCGTAAGACGCGTCCGCGGGAATAAGCAGGCGCGACGGGATGGGCCGGATAGTGCGTGATGGCCGGAACGCGCACCGCCTGCTCGGTGGCGGCGCGCGTTCCGGGTTCAGCAGATCAAGACGAGATCAATGCAAGATCAGTACCGGATCGCTACGGAATCAATGGCCGAGCGACTTGTTCGCCTGCGTGGCCGCCGCGTTCAATGCATCAGCCGGCTTCGCCTTGCCCAGGTAAATCGACTGCATTGCGTCGGTCACGGCCTTCGCGGTGTCTTCCCAACCCGTCACCGTGGGTGCGAAGCGGGCCGTCGGCAGCAAGGCGACGAACGCCTTCGTGTCCGGATCGTTGAACGCCGGATCTGTCGATTCAGCCTTGGTGGTCGGCAGGAAGCCCTCGGTCGTCGTGAACTCCACACGCGGTTCCTTCGTGAACAGATAGTCGAGGAACTTCCACGCCGACTTCTTCACCTTCGAGTTCTTGAACATCACGATCGAGTCGGTGACGGCGTACGTAGCGTGCGTCGTGCCCATCGGAATCGGATCGATGCCGTACTTCAGATTCGGGGCTTCCTTCTTGATCTGTTTCGACAGGAACGGCGCCGAAATTACCATCGCAACGCGACCCTGCTTGAAGAGGTTCTGCACGTCTTCGCGGCTATAGCCGGTCACACCCGGTTGCGTCAGACCTTGATCGATCATTGACTTGTACAACGTGGCCGCCTTGATGCCGGCCGCCGAATTGAACGCCGCCTTGTTGTCCTTGCCGACCACGTCGCCGCCATTGGTCCACAGGGCGTAGTAATAGTAGACGTCCGTTTCGATTTCCTTGCCTTGCAAGCCGAATCCGGCAATCCCTTGCGCCTTCAGTTTCTTCGAGGCTTCGATCACGTCGTTCCAGGTCTTCGGGCCGTCCGGATAGCCGACCTTGGCGAGCAGGTCCTTGTTGTAGTACAGCGCGCGCGCCGAAGCGGCGATCGGCAGGCCGTAGACCTTGCCATTGATTTCACCCGGTGCGAGGAACGGACCGATGAAGCGGCCCTTGAAGCTCGCATCCATGTAGCCGTCGAGCGGTTCCGCGACGTCGTCCTTTACGAAGTCGAGCAGCCAGCGCGTGCCGACGATCGCGAGGTCGGCGTTGGCGTTGCCGGAAATGTCTGTTTGCAGCTTCTGTTGCAGCGTGTCCCAGTTCACGTCTTCGATCTTGATGGTCGTGCCGGGATTGGCCTTCTCGAAGTTGCGGGCCATTTTTTCGAAGTACGGCGCGGTCGCGTCGCTGTAGTGCGCGACGGTCACGCGGACCGTGTCGGCGTGAGCCGCGACGGCGATACCTGCGAACGCGAGCGCCACGGCAACTTTGCCGAGCGCGAGGGAAGCACGGGCATGCAACGACATTTCTCTCTCCTGTGTCGAACGGAGTGAGCGCGCTGGCGCTGACTCCGGTCCCATCCAACGATGGTGGGGTGGTTGGCTGCCGTCGCCGGCCGCTTTGGGTTAAATTGTTTGAAAAAATCCTACATGACGAAAAATGGCTTGTCACGTAGGGTCTGCCATATTTTTTCCGAGCCGGTTTTGTGCATAAGATGCTGTAAAGCAGGGATATTCTGCATGGCGTGATGTCATGGATACCCAATCTTCGGGATGACTAGACGATCGCGCAAAGCCGGGCTTGTAAGAAATTTACAGGCTAATCCAGGCCTGGCGGCGCGATTGACGAGCGAGGCGGACAATGAATCGTGTGGTGTTGGTAACGGGCGCTTGCGGCGGCATCGGCAGCGTGTTGTGCAAACGCTTCGTGGAACAGGGCGATACGGTGCTGGCGCTCGACATCGACGCCGCCGCGCTCGGCGCGTTGACCGCACAGCTCGGCGAGGCGCATGTCACGCCGATTGCGGTCGACCTCGGCGAGGCCGCCGCAGTGCAGCAGGCGGTGGCCGCCGCGGTCAAGGTGCGGGGTCCGGTGGACGTGCTGGTCGCCAACGCGGGCGCGGCACAAGGTCCTACGCTTGCCACGACGGACGTTGCGAGCTGGCAGCGCGACATCCATCTGAATCTGAACGGCACGTATCACACGGTCGAAGCCGTGCGTGCGTCGATGATCGAGCGGCAGCGCGGCGCGCTGGTACTGATCGGTTCGGTGAACGGCATGGCCGCGCTCGGTCATCCGGCTTACAGCGCGGCGAAGGCCGGGCTCATCAGCTATACGAAGGCGCTTGCGCTCGAACTCGGCCGTTACGGTATTCGCGCCAACATCGTGTGTCCGGGCACGGTGAAGACGCAGGCGTGGCAGGCGCGCGTCGACAAGAATCCGCAGGTATTCGAGGATCTGAAAAAGTGGTACCCGTTGCGTGACTTCGCGACGCCCGACGACATTGCCGACGCGGTGCTGTTTCTCGCCTCGCCGATGGCGCGCGTGATTACCGGCGTCGCGTTGCCGGTGGACGGCGGCCTGATGGCCGGCAACCGTTTGATGGCGGAAGAACTGACGCTCGAATCACTGTGAAATCACCGTGAACCGCCTGAAGCAACATGCGGGCGGCGTGAATTCGAGTCAACGAAAGAAGACGATGAGGACAGCATGGCAGCAGTGCAACTGAGCGGCATCTTCAAACGCTACGGCGACACGCAGGTGGTGCACGGCATCGATCTGGACATCGACGACGGCGAGTTCGTCGTGCTGGTTGGGCCGTCGGGCTGCGGCAAGAGCACGTTGATGCGCATGGTGGCGGGACTCGAAGAGATCAGTGGCGGCGATCTGATGATCGGCGGCACGCGCGCGAACAGCCTTGCGCCGCAGCAGCGCAATATCTCGATGGTGTTTCAGAGCTACGCGCTATATCCGCATCTGTCCGTCTACGAAAACATCGCGTTCGGGCCGCGGATTCGCAAGGAGTCGGCGGCGAGCTTCAAGCCGCGGATCGAGGCCGCTGCAAAAATGCTGAACCTGGGCAGTTATCTGGACCGTTTGCCGCGCGCGCTGTCGGGCGGCCAGCGGCAACGCGTGGCAATGGGCCGCGCCGTGGTGCGCGAGCCGTCGCTGTTTCTGTTCGACGAGCCGCTGTCCAATCTCGACGCCAAGCTGCGCGTGCAGATGCGCACGGAAATCAAGGCGCTGCATCAACGGCTGAAGAATACGGTGATCTACGTCACGCACGATCAGATCGAAGCGATGACCATGGCAGACCGCATCGTCGTGATGAACGCGGGGCGTATCGAGCAGATCGGCCGTCCGCTGGAGCTATACGATCATCCGGCGAATCTGTTCGTGGCGAGCTTTCTCGGTTCGCCGTCGATGAATTTTGCCGAAGGTGTGATCGCGAACCGCACGCAAGGCCAGGGTCTCGCGCTGAAACTCACGGACGGCGGCGAGATCGTGCTGGAGGGCGCTCCCGCTTCGGCCGTGCTCGGCGCGAAGGTCACGCTCGGCGTGCGGCCCGAACACATCGAGACGATGGCGCCGGCACCCGACGCAACGATGGAAGTTGAAGTGGTCGAGCCGACTGGCGCGGAAACGCACTTGTACGGGAAAATAGGCGGTAGCACGTGGTGCGTGACGACTCGTCAGCGCTCGAAAGTCGAGCCCGGCGAGCGCGTTGCGCTACGCCTGCCGGCCGAACATATTCACCTGTTCGATACGGAAAGTGGACGCAGGCTGGTCTGAACCGCGTGTTGTCGTTCGAGGTCGATCCAGGCTCGCCTCACGCATGATTGATGCTGCCACGTAAGGAACACCGGGTGTCCGCACCGAACTTGATTCCCCACATTCGCAGCGCACTCGCCAGTTTGCGGCCCGCCGAGCGCAAGGTCGCCGAGATGGTGTTGAACGACGTCGACTTCGCGATGCGCGCGAGCATTACCGAACTTGCGCAGCGCGCCGAGGTGTCCGAGCCATCTGTCACGCGTTTTTGCCGCGCGATCGGTGCGCATGGCCTGCGCGACTTCAAGATGCAATTGGCGCAGAGCGTAGCGGGCGGCGTGCCGTACGCATCCACGGCGGTGGCGCGCGACGACGATGTGCAAACGCTCATGGAGAAGGTGGGCGAAGCGGCGATCGACGGTATCGCCCATGCGCGCGGCGCGCTGGATCCAGCAGTGGTCGAGAGCGCGATTGCAGCGTTGTCGAGCGCACGGCGGGTGTTTTTCTTCGGCGTCGGTTCGGGCTCAGGGCTGGTCGCGCAAGATGCGGCGTTGCGATTTCTGCGGCTCGACATTGCGTCCACTGCGTTTACGGATGGTCATCTCCAGCGTCTTTACGCGGGCCTCATGGAACCGGGTGATGTGGCCTTTGCGATTTCACATTCGGGCCGCAGCGTCGAAGTGAACGAGAGCATTCAGATCGCCAAGGAACGTGGGGCGACGACGATTGCACTGACTAATGTCGGTTCGCGCCTCGCGTGGCTGGTCGATATTCCGCTGCTGCTGCGCGTGCCGAGTCCGATCGATCCGAATACGCCGGGCGTGTCGCGGCTCGTGCATCTTTGCATCATGGACGCGCTGGCGATCGGCGTCGCGCTCAAAGCAGGGCC
Organism: Paraburkholderia sp. RL17-381-BIF-C; assembly: GCF_046026435.1. Taxonomy (NCBI): domain Bacteria; kingdom Pseudomonadati; phylum Pseudomonadota; class Betaproteobacteria; order Burkholderiales; family Burkholderiaceae; genus Paraburkholderia; species Paraburkholderia sp. RL17-381-BIF-C. The sequence goes on from NZ_JARESX010000044.1 coordinate 36,856, forward strand.
GAATACGCTCGAAAAGATGCGGCATGCGAAGGCGAGGTTGGCCTCGCATGAGCCGGAGGCGGCGGGGGATTGATTGGAGGCGCGGTGGTGAGCCGCGCGCGGAACGCCGATGCAGGTTCAATCTTCTGCAGTTTCGATTACCCGGCTCCCCAAACGCGTACAAACTGACCTTTCTTCAATTCAAAAAAACGATTACTCGGTCGTTGCCACCATCCATCCAAAGCGCCGTGACAACCGCATGGTCGCGGCGCGCAGCGTCTGCGCCGGCCCGCCCGCCAATTCGCTGTCGAAGCTGCCGCTCGGTCCCATCAATGCCAGTACCAGGCAGATGCTGCCCGTATGATCCAGCACCGGCGCGGCCAGCGTGTCGATGCCCGGCACAGGCCGGCTCAGCGCCGTATCGATTCCATGCGCGCGGATTTGCGCGAGGCGCTGCGCGTAGGGTTGAGTCAGTGGAGGCGGCGCAGACGTTGCCTCCGTGCCGCCGCGGACCTTAGCTCCACCCTCTGACGCCGCTTTCCCCGCAAAAACCTGCGCCGCATCCGTCCCCGCCAACCGCAGATGATCCTGCTTCAGCAAACCGGCGCGCACGTCGTCCGCGACGTAGGCGGCAAACACGCGGCCTATCGCCGTGTTCACCAGCGACATCACTGTCCCGACCCGCAGGCTCACATGCAGTGGCCGCGCCGATTCCTCCAGGCGCACGACCGTCGGCCCGAGCGGTCCCAGCACCGCCATCGCGACGCTCATGCCCGTGGACGACGCCAGTTCGACCACCTCGGGTTCCGCTTCGCGCGTTGGCGATAAGCGCTGCAAACCGATCAGCCCAAGCTCCAGCGCGAGCGGCCCGGCTTCATAACAGCCGGACGCATCGCGATTGAGCAAACCGATTTTCAGCAGACTCACCAGATGCGGAAACGCCTTCGCTGGCGGCATGCCGGCGGCGGCCGCGAGATCGCGCAGGTTCAACGGCCGCGCCGCTGCGACCAGCGCCGCCAGCAACTCGCCGGTGCTGTCGAGCGACTGGATGCCGCGCTGCGGTTTCGCATCGGCGGATGGGGCGTGAGGGGTGTCGAGAGAATCGGTCACGATGCGAAAGACGCTGACAAGGAAGGTTCTGCTGCCAGTTGGGCGCCGATGTCGCGCGCCGTGGCAAGCAGCGCACGCGCGATCGGCCCGTCGCCGGCGACGTCGATCGCGCCGGTCGAGCCGATCACGGTGAGCGCGAGCGACAGGCGGCCATCGGCGTCCAGCACCGGCGCGCTAAGACTGCTGATGCCCGGACTCGGCGCATCCACGCTGCTTTCCAGGCCGCGCACGCGGATCGCGTCGAGGGCGGTCTCGAAGGCGGCGTTTTCGTCAGGCGGCGTCATGGCCCGATTCGCCGGGCCGGACTGATTCGCCCACATCGCATCGCGCACCTCGCGCGGCAGAAACGCGCAAAACACGCGTCCCGTCGATGTTGCCGGCAGCGACATCACCGTGCCCACATGCAAGTTGACGTGCAGCGGAAAGCCCGCGTGCTCATAGCGAACGATGGTCGGCCCTTGCGGCCCGGCAATACAGATCGCGACGCTAAAGCCGATCGCCTCGGCCAAGGCGGCCACGCGCGGCACGGCGGCGCGAAACGCCGGCTGGTTCTCCAGGTGTAGCAACCCGAGCCGCAGCGACAGCGGACCGGGTTCATAGCGGCCCGACAGTTCGTCACGCTTGATCAGACCCAGCCGGCTCAAGCTCACCAGATAAGCATGCGCCTGCCCCGGCGCGATCTGCGCGGCGGTGGCGAGGTCGGACAAGGCGAGCGGAGCGCGCGCCTGCGCGAGCGCCAGCAACACGCGGCCGCCCACTTCGACGCTCTGAATGCCACGCTGCGTCTTGCCGCCGTCCGCTGTCTCGCGGCCGTCCGCGCCTTTGCCCGTGGCCGGTTTCGCTGCTTTGCTCACACCTGCGCTCGTCCGTAAAAAAGGGTTCATGTTAACCGAAGGGCCGCGTCTCGCTGTGCTGATCTTAGGCTGTTTGAGATTTGCGTATAGCGATACATTTCGCTATTGACAAATAATTGCCTGCCGTCCTAAGATGCATTCACCCCGACACACCGGCGCAGTCACAGAGTCAAAACGGGGCGAGACAATCCTCCAATACCGTCAGCCCGCGCGGCATTCGCGCAGCCGGCCGTCTCGCCTCACGTCCAACTTTTGAGGGAGACACGCATCATGGCAAAGGCATTCGCATCCCAGGCCGACCTGGAAGTCAAAAAAGTCACGTGGACCAAGTTGTCCGAGAACGCCTACGCCTACACGGCTGAAGGCGATCCGAATTCGGGCGTGATCATCGGCGACGACGGCGTGCTGATCGTCGACACCACCGCCACGCCGGCCATGGCGCAAGACCTCATCGCGAAGATTCGCAGCGTGACGGATAAGCCGATCAAATACGTCGTGCTGTCGCATTACCACGCGGTGCGCGTGCTCGGCGCATCGGCGTATTTCGAGGAAGGCGCGCAGGAGGTGATCGCGAGCCGCGGCACGTACGAAATGATCGTCGAGCGCGGCGAAGCGGACATGAAGTCGGAAATCGAGCGCTTTCCTCGCCTGTTCGCCGGTGTCGAAACGGTGCCGGGTTTGACGTGGCCCACGCTCGTCTTCGAAAAGGAAATGACGCTGTTCCTCGGCAAGCTCGAAGTGCGCATCGCGCATCTCGGCGCGGGTCACACCAAGGGCGACACGGTGGTGTGGCTGCCGTCGCAGAAGGTGCTGTTCTCCGGCGACCTGGTCGAATACGACGCGGCCTGCTACTGCGGCGATGCCCAACTCGAACAATGGCCGGCCACGCTGGAAGCATTGCGCGCGCTGAAGGCCGACAAGCTCGTGCCGGGCCGCGGCCCCGCGCTGACCACGCCGGAAGACGTCAACAAAGGTCTGGATTACACGAAGGACTTTGTCACCACGCTGCTGCAGCAGGGCCGCGAAGCCGTCGAACAGCAACTCGACCTGAAGGCCGCGATGGCGCACACGCGCAAGGCGATGGACCCGAAGTTCGGCCATGTCTTTATCTACGAGCACTGCCTGCCGTTCGACGTGTCGCGTGCTTTCGACGAAGCGAGCGGTATCACGCATCCGCGCATCTGGACCGCGCAACGCGACAAGGAAATGTGGGACGCGCTGCAAGCCTGACCGAGACAGACGCACAGCAAGACAAAGCAGAGCGGAGAAGGACGGAGACACAAGATGAGCACCAACTACCAGACGCTGTCGTTCGAATACCAGCCGTGCCGTGAACAGAGCGCGTCAGGCGGCGCGGAGCAGGCGGTCTATCCCGTGATCGTGGTCGGCGCGGGCCCGGTGGGCCTCGCTACCGCGATCGATATCGCGCAGCAGGGCGTGCCGGTCGTGCTGGTCGACGACGATTGTTCGCTGTCCACCGGTTCGCGCGCGATCTGCTTTTCGAAGCGCTCGCTCGATATTTTCGATCGCTTGGGGTGTGGCCAGCGAATGGTGGACAAGGGCATCAGCTGGAACGTCGGCAAGGTGTTCCTGAAAGACGAACTGGTGTACACGTTCAATCTGCAACCGGAAGCGGGCCACAACCGGCCCGCCTTCATCAACCTGCAGCAATACTACGTTGAAGGCTTCCTGCTCGAACGCGCGCAGGAGATGCCCAATCTCGAGATCCGCTGGAAAAGCAAAGTGGTCGGCGTGCAGCAAAGCGGTACGCCCGGCACTCACGACGCCGGCGTGACGCTGAGCGTTGATACGCCCAACGGTCAATATGCGTTGCGCGGCCGCTATGTGGTTGCCGCCGACGGCTCGCGCAGTCCGATCCGCAACCTGATGGGACTCGACAGTAAAGGCGTGACGTTCAAGGATCGCTTCCTGATCGCCGACGTCAAGATGGAAGCCGAGTTTCCAACCGAACGCTGGTTCTGGTTCGATCCGCCGTTTCATCCGAATCAGTCGGTGCTGCTGCATCGTCAGCCGGATAACGTGTGGCGGATCGATTTCCAGTTGGGTTGGGACGCCGATCCGGTGCTGGAAAAGACGCCGGAGCGCGTGATCCCGCGCGTGCGTGCGTTGCTCGGGCCAGACGCGAAGTTCGAGCTGGAATGGGTCAGCGTCTATACGTTTTCGTGTTTGCGCATGGACCGCTTTCGCCACGGCAACGTGCTGTTCGCCGGCGACTCGGCGCATGGCGTGTCGCCGTTCGGCGCACGCGGTGCGAACAGCGGCGTGCAGGATGCGGAAAACCTCGCATGGAAACTGGCCATGGTGCTCGAAGGCAAGGCCTCCGACGCTTTGCTCGACACCTATGCGAGCGAACGCGAATTCGCCGCGGACGAAAACATTCGCAACTCCACCCGCTCCACCGATTTCATTACGCCGAAGAGCCCCGTGAGCCGTGTGTTCCGCGACGCGGTGCTGAAGCTCGCGCGCCATCATCCGTTCGCGCGGCAATTGACCAACAGCGGCCGCCTCTCGGTGCCGGCGGTGCTGCGCGATTCTCCGCTGAATACAGCGGACAGCGAGCCCTTCGAAGGCGCAATGGTGCCGGGCGCTTCGTGCGTGGATGCGCCGATGCAGGTGGCGGGACAGCCCGCGTGGTTCTTGCAGCACCTCGGCCAGCAATTCACCGGCGTGCTGTTCTGTGGCGAGCCAGGTGTCGATCAGGCCACTCAGGCCGCGTTGGACGCGTTGCGCAGCGGACCGATTCCGTTGAAGCTCGTGGTGGTGACGCGTGACTCCGAACAGCGCGGCGCGTTAGCAGGCGCTCAGGTCGCGCACGATATCGAAGGGCTGGCCCACTCGCGTTATGACGCAACGCCCGGCACGTTCTATCTGATTCGTCCGGACCAGCATGTTTGCGCGCGCTGGCGGCAGCTTGCTGCGGCTGATGTCGAGGCCGCATTGAAACGCGCGCTGTACGTGGAAGGCACGGCTTGAACGTCCGGCAAAAGCGGCTCGCGTAGCACGCGCCGCATCAGCAAAAAATAGCAGGAGACAGACATGACACTGAACACGCAACCGAATCTCGCCCGTCCCGACGATTTCTACGAGGCGTTGATCGATATGCATCGGGATCTGGACGATGCGCAGAGCCAATCGGCCAATGCGCAACTGATCCTGCTGCTCGCCAACCATATCGGCGATCACGCCACGCTGCTCGAAGCGATGCAGCATGCGCGCGAGGGGGTGATCGACGTTTCTTTGGGGCGCGGCGCGCAGTCGCATCCGTTGGCGGCCTGACCCGGCTCTCGTAGAACCCTGGACCCGTACCGGTAACGAAAACCCGCGCGTGGCCGTTCGAGCCACGCGCAATCCACGACGGCAACGCGGCGTGTCGACCACCTCGCCTGCCGTTTCAGTAGCAGACAACAACGCGGCGCAGCAAGACGCCGGACCCAACGGGTCCGTTGGACCCTCACGTTTGGAGATAACCGATGAGCCAACCCCTCGCCCCCGCGCTCGAGCCGGGCGCATCCGCTGCCGCGCACGACGACCTGCTGTATCGCAAGGTTTCGCTACGGATCATTCCGTTTCTGTTTCTCTGTTATGTGGTGTCGTTTCTCGATCGCATCAATATCGGCTTTGCGCAATTGCAGATGAAGCACGATCTCGGCTTCAGCGACGCAATGTACGGGCTTGGCGCTGCGGTCTTCTATGTGGGATACGTGTTGTGCGAAGTGCCGAGCAACATGCTGCTCGCACGCTTCGGCGCACGCCGCACGTTCACGCGGATCATGCTGCTGTGGGGGATTGCGTCGGTCGGCATGATGCTGGTGTCGAAACCCACGCATTTCTATGTGTTGCGCTTCATGCTTGGCGTGTTCGAGGCGGGGTTCTTTCCCGGCATCGTGCTGTATCTCACCTACTGGTATCCGGCGCGGCGGCGCGCGGCCGTGCTGTCGATCTTCTTCGCGGGCGTGGCGGTGGCAGGGGTGCTCGGTGGCCTCGTGTCCGGCTGGATCATGCGTGACATGGGCGGCGTGCTGGGCCTGTTCGGCTGGCAATGGATGTTCGTGATCGAAGGCGCGCCCGCCATCGTGCTCGGCCTGCTTGCCGCGTTCTATCTGGTGGACGGCCCGCAACATGCCGCGTGGCTCACCGCCGCGGAGAAAGCGCAATTGATCGCGCAACGCGACGAAGACCGCCGGCCTGCGGCTGACGCGCATTCGTCCCGCTCGTTCACGCAGGCGTTGCGTAATCCGCGGGTCTATCTGTTCGCGTTCGTCTACTTTTCGCTGACCTGCGCCTCGCTCACGCTGAACTTCTGGATGCCGCTGATGATTCGCGACTTCGGGATGCACGACGTCCTCGCCATCAGCCTGTACACGGTGATTCCCAACGCCATCGGCGCGGTGGGCCTGATTCTGATCGCGCGTCATTCGGATCGCCGTGGTGAACGTCGCCGGCATTTCGCGGTGTGCACGATTGGCGGCGGCGTGGCGCTCTCGTTGCTGACGCTTCATTTGAGCAGCTTTCCCGCGATGCTCGCGATTCTTTCTCTGGCTGCAGTGTTGATCTTTGCGGCCCTGCCGATCTTCTGGACGGTGCCGTCGGGGCATTTGTCCGGCACGGCGGCGGCGGCCGGGATCGCGCTGATCAGCAGCATCGGCATTACGAGCGGTATTGTCAGTCCGTGGGTGATCGGGTTGATCAAGACGCACACCGGCAGCATGGACAACGCCTTGTATGTGCTGACCGCGTTGCTGTTCGTCAGCGGCGTGGCAATGCTGCTCGGCGTGCCGAAGGACGGCAAACGCGCGTGAAGACGCTTACCGGTCCGGACCGGATTATCGGGTAGAGTCGCGAGTATTCTGTTGCGACAGCCCGTAGACCGTCCGAACCTTTGCGATGCATTTCATCGACCCTGTTCCGCTGCCGCACGACGGCCCGTCCGACATTGCAGTGTGGCGGATCGATATCGACTTCGCCGAGTCGCTGAACGCCCCGGCTTTCGCGTCCCTTAGCGACGAAGAACTCACGCGCGCCCGTCACTTTCGCCGTCATGAAGACGCGTTGCGTTTCGCCACCGTGCGTGCCGCGTTGCGTGAGCAACTCGCGCGGGGCCTTGGCATCGCGGCACACGCCGTGCGCTTTGCAGCCGATGCCAACCACCGTCCTCATCTCGCGGAGTCGGATCGCTTCGATTTCAACGTGTCGCATGCGGGCGAGCATGGCCTGATCGCGATCTCGCCGATGCGGCGCGTCGGTGTCGATATCGAGCAGCACAGCGACACATTCGATTGGCATTCGATCGCGACGCTGACGCTCGATCCGAAAGAAGCCGTATGGATCGAAGGTCTCGACGCGGCTCGGCAAACTGCTGCGTTTTACGATGCATGGGTTGCCAAGGAAGCGCTCGTCAAAACGACGGGCGCGGGCATCACGCGCGGGTTGCAACATCTGACGGTGCTGCCGCGTGAGAGCATGCGCGTGACGCTGCGCAATCAGATTCCCGACGACATGCGTGAAGTCGACGCGCGCTGGCTTGCCGCGCCGGACGGCTACGCCGCGTGCGTCGCCTGGTCGGCGACAGCGTTCTGGCGCTAGAGGCCATAGAGCGGCCCATGCAGCGCGTTACGCGTTTGCTTCCCCAAATACCAATGACTTCGGCCAGCCAAACGTATGTACCTGTGTGAGCGGCTGCGCTAGCGCGACCGCCGCACGAATCTTGCCGGCCATCGGCACATCGAGCACATGCCAGCGGCCATATTCCGCGAGATCGAACGCGCCGGTCGCGGTGGGACTGAACAGCAGTTCGAGATCGATATCGACAGGCGCGTAACGCAACGCACTGCAAAGGCTGCTATAGCGAGCGTGCCGGCGCGATGCTTCCGTCGTCTGATCCGGCGCCGCGCCGGGCGCGGGCACGACGACACTCAATCCGAGCGTTGTCGATGCAACACCGATCATGATCCAGATGCCGCCGTACGCGATATCGATTGTGATGCCGCGACCGTCGCGCGGATGGCGCGCGCGCAGTTTCTCGTTGCCGTCGTCGTGTAGATCGACGGCGTGCGGCTCGCAGTCGAACAGGTGACCGACGATCCACCGCACCACCACGCGCGCGCTGATGAAGCGTTTGCGCAATGCGGCGTTGGGATGCAGTCGCGCGCGCTCGCGCTCGGTCTTGGAAAGCCAGCTATCGCCTTCCTGCACGGGCACCGGTAGCCATTCGCAGCGGAATCGCCACAGATGTAATTCGCCTGCGCGTGGTGCGACGACATTGTGTGGACGGCTACGTGTCAGTGGATGGCACTGGAATGCCGTTGTCGTGGCGATCTCGCGTGCGAGTCGGGCGGCGTGCGCTCTAGGTGCGCCAGCGGCGCCCTCAGCGGTGCGCTTACCTGCGCTTGCAACTGAGCCTTCAATTGCGCCTTCAACGCCGCCCTCGACTGCGCGTGACGCACCGCTGTCGGGCCCACGCGAGGCCGTCAGACAAACCTGGTCCGAGTCTAATGACATACGCGGGCTTCCTCAATGCATGTAGGTGACGCGCCTTGCTTGCACGTCGAGTTCCACACCGGCGTCGAGCAGATCGATGGCGAACCAGCGAATCAACTTCAGAACGCCGCTTACGGCGGGCGCCGGCAGCCAGTCGTTCAGCATGCGCAATGCGGCGCCGCTGTGCGTTTTTTGCAGCAGCGCGATGGTTTGCAAAACCACTGCTTCGTCTTTGCCGAGATCGCTGGCGCAGCGGCAGCGCATGTCGAGCGGACGATACGACACGTGCATTAGCGAACGCATCAGCAGATCGAAGTGTTCGATGCCGTCCTGGCGCAAGCCGGCGCCGCTGAGTATGTCGCGCCAGTGCGCACCGCCGCTCGCCGTCTCGCAAGAGGGGCGCAGCCAGGTGCGCACGGCGCTCAGGACGGTGCGATCGGGGGCGTCGGCGGAATCGGCCGGATGGTCGTCGATCAGTTCCGGACGGCCGGTGTGTTGAGAGCGAAAGTTCATCGATGCTCCTGGGGGGACACGGTCCAACGAATCGCGCCGGCCAGATGGGACAGACGCCGCGTCGCAGGCCAGCGCATGTCGTGCGACGGATGGGCGATGACGCAGAACCTGCGTCGGAGGTTATGTCGGGTGCCGGCATCAGCTGCTTGGTTCACCTTGAGCCGGCTGGGTTGGATGATGAGCCAAAACACTTCTAAATGCAAATCATTCGCATTTAGAAGTGTTGTCACAGTGATGCACGTCCGGCGCCTGTCGGAACACGTGCGCGGCCATGGCGCAGAGGGTCGATGCCACAACGCAACTAACGGTCAACCCCGCCAGGCGTCCGCGGATATGATGGCGAAGTGCCGAATTCAGCCTTTCCGGCACAAACGGCTTGCAGTCTCCTTGCCCACTTCCCGCTAGCCAAATGCCGATAAAAACACTCGACGCCGCCTCGACTTCCAAGCCTGCCCAGACGGCGCAGCGCCTCCCCACGCTGATGCTTGCCGCCACGCTGTCGCTAGGAAGCGCGATTGCGCTCGGGCTTGCGCGTTTCGCCTACGCGCTGCTGTTGCCGTCGATGAAACTCGACCTCGGCTGGAGCTTCGCGCAAGCCGGCGCGATGAACACGGCTAATGCGTTGGGTTATCTGCTCGGTGCGCTGGCTTTTCCGCGCCTTGCACGCCGCTGGTCAGCCGGCGCGCTGTTTGGCGGCGGTTGCGTGGCGACGGCGCTTCTAATGGCCGGCAGCGGCCTGGTTGCCGACACGCACTCACTGCTCGCGCTGCGCGTGGTCACCGGCGCGAGCAGTGCGGGGATTTTTATCAGCGGCGGCGTGTTGGCGGCACGGCTTGCGTCGGCGAGACCGCACGACGCGGGGCTTGTCCTCGGCTTGTATTACGGCGGCACGGGGTGGGGCATCGTGGCGTCGTCGGTGCTGGTGCCGCTGACCATTGTCAACGTCGCGCACGGTTGGCAGTTCGCGTGGTTCGCACTCGCGCTCGCGTGCGCGGTGCTCGCCGCGGTGGCCGTCGGTGCGGCGCGAAAAATCGAGAGCGTGCATCCGACGCTGTCGTCAGCTGCGCAGTCACACACGGCCGCCAACGCGCCCCGTTGGCCGCGATTCAGTCTGGCGCTGACGGGATACGGATTGTTCGGCGTCGGCTATATCGGCTACATGACGTTCATCGTCGCGTTGCTGCGCAATGCGGGCATGAGCGCGGCTGTCGTCACGGGCTTCTATCTGCTGCTCGGCGTGGCGACCGTGGTGTCGGCGCGCGTGTGGTCGAGTCTGCTCGACCGTATGCGCGGCGGCCAGGCGCTTGCGGTCCTCAACACATTGCTCGCAGTGGCGACGCTGCTACCCGCGCTGTTCACGCAGCCTTGGGTGGCGTTCGTATCCGGCGCGCTGTTCGGCGCGACATTCCTTTCGGCCGTGGCGTCGACTACGGCCTTTGTGCGCCACAATCTGCCCGCGAGTCACTGGGCCAAAGGCATCAGCGCGTTCACGATCGTATTCGCGTTCGGGCAGATCGTCGGGCCGATGGTGATCGGCTGGGTCTCGGACGGCGCGGGCCTCGCGCGCGGGCTGGTCTATTCCGCGCTGTTGCTCGCGGCAGGCGCGGTGCTGGCGGCGTGTCAGAAGCCGCTGCGTTGATTGTGGGTCCGCGCATGCAGGCAAGTGCGCCGCGCGCCCACGTTTCGCTCCTCACACGTCACACCTGCACGGACGGGATGCTCTTCATGCAACGCAAGGCGAACATCGAACGGCTATGACGGATGCCGGCGATCTTGTAGAGCTTCTCGCGCAGAAAACGCTCGTAGCCCGCCGTACCGTCGACCGCCACCTTCACCAGATAGTCGTAGTCGCCCGACACGAGATAAGCCTCGAGCACCTCGGTGAGCGTAGCCAGTTCGGCGCCGAAGCGGGCGAGGGCGTCGTCGTCGTGACGGTCTAAAGTGACTTCGAGCAGGACGACGTCCGCGAAGCCGAGCTTCTGCTGATCGAGCAGGGCGACGTAGCCGCGGATATACCCATCGGTTTCCAATTGACGCGTGCGGTTCCAGCACGCGGTGGTCGACATGCCAACCAGCTCGGCCAGTTCGGCGTTGCTCAGGCGCGCGTTTTTCTGCAACTCGCGCAGGATCTTGCGATCCTGGTTGTCGAGCGGGCGATTTCGGGTGCTCATGGGCGATGGCGGAAGATTGTTCTTTAAATTTGTATTCTAGCTGAATATTGTCCCGACTCTGACCATAAGCTTCATTGCTTTAAGAAGCCTATCCAGACTGTCTCCGGATATATTTTCAGGGTGCATTCATGCCCGGGACAACCGTCCGGGCCGCGGGCCTCGCGCCCACGGTCTCATGCGGCCAAAAGCCGCCATCCGGGTCTCGCTGTCTTTCACAGGAAGGCGGCACGCGGGCGATTTCCGGCGTTACCCACGTCGGAGGGCGCGCTCGCCGGGCATGAACGCATGTTCCCAGCCGACATGCATTGGCTCTCGTGTTTGCACGGAGCGTGGCATCGACGGCAATTTCTTCTCATCGTCTATGCACGGTTTTACATAGGCCGATGCGGCAATGTGCGGCGAATCATTGGTGCAGCGTGTGCTGGTTAGCATGGGCGCCGCTCTGCACTGAGCGCATCCACTACAGCGCAGCGCAGCGGCCATCATGGATCGCTTGGAAAATAGCCACACGTTCTCGCTTGGTTAGCCCGCTTTGACGGGCCCCTTTACCGCGCTCTGTACCGCAACATTGCGATAGACGTCGCGACAAAATTGCATGCCGTGCTCATGCGTACCGTTCACGGCCGCCGCAATATGCACCGTTCCTTCCACACGCTGGGGCGCCGGCGGATTGACCAATGCGGCGTCGATCGCGAACGGATCGGCCGGCGACGCGCGCGTGATGCCGATGCCCCTGATCGTCACCTCAAGGCATGGATCGGATGTTTGCGCGCCGTGCCCGGCTGCAACGTCGAAATTGACGTTGAGCGTCCAGAAGCCCTCATGAATACCCTGATGAATAATGACGGCCTTCACCACGTCCTGGTGTGACAGCGTGTACTCGTTGCTTGCCATCGGTCCCTCCGTGCTCGCACGCTTTCCGGGCATACGTATGCAGATATGGCATCGTGCGTGGACCAGCGAAGATTAGTTTTACGCGCCATTCGCTGCAGTGCAAGCGGAAAGATATGCACGCGCTTGCTCCCGCAAGCGAGCATCGAGCGGACGCACGAAAGGCGACAGCCGAACACCGGCGTCGCCTTTCGTGTCGCAGCCTCAGAGAGGCCGCGCCGCAGTGAAACGAAGCAATGAAACGAAGTTCAGTTCAACTGCGCAAGTGGTGAACTCTCACCAGGGAGTTAATGGAAAATGAGGTACAGGATGACCAGTACGATCAACGGAACGCCAAGCAGCCAGCCGAGAAGATAAGGCATGGTGTGATCTCCTTTCGTATCGAGGTTTGAATACGAAAGTGATTGAGCATCCGGCGTGCCTGACGTGCGACGTTCTCTTACGTGACGCTCTCGCGGTCATCTCAGGGCAAATTTTCCCGCAGAACAATGCTGAATTGCACAGGCTTCACGTCGCTCAATGCATCGCGCTTCTCGCGCACGTTGCGGAAAATGCGCAGACAATTCCCCACCATGGCCTGCGGCGTTTGCGTGATCAACGCGTCCATGGTGCCGTCGATCAACAAGGCTCGCGTGTCGGGCGTCAAGCCATGACCGACGAACAGAATCTTCTGTTCCGAACGCGCTTCGACAATCGCGCGCGCCACGCCATCCGATCCGCCGCCGCTGTTGTAAATGCCGGCCAGATCCGGATGCTGCTCCAGTAGCTTGCGCGTCTGCATATAGTTGCGCTCGCTATCATCGTGTCCTTCACGCAATCCAATTACGCGCACTTGTGGGAACGTCGATTCGATCAAATGGAGAAAGCCGATCTCGCGTTCCTCATGTCCACGATAGTTGAGGCTGCCCGCGAGCATCGCGATCTTTCCGCTCGGCCGCGGACCCATGAAGCGTCCGAGCAGTAGCGCAGCCGTCCGCCCGGCCGCACGATTGTCGATACCCACATAAGCCAGCCGCCGCGCATTCGATAAATCCGAAATCAACGTGATGGCCGGCACGCCCTGGTCGGCCAATGCATTCACGGCATCGCGCACAACGGGATGTTCGAGCGCCATGAACATAACGCCGTCCGCACGCTGTCCGTAATGCAACAGACGGTCGGCCAGTTCCTTCGGGTTGAAACTCTCGACGTAGTGCACGCGGCACTTCATATCCAACGCGTTCCACTGATCGTGAGCGAAGTCGATGTAGTCGCCGAGCATGCGCAAATAGCGATTGGTGCCGGCGGGCAGCAGGAACGCAATGCGCATCGGCTTCGAGGCGGACGCGGTAGGCGCCTGAGGGGTGAGCAGATAGCCGAGTTGGGCGGCCGCTTGCAGCACGCGTTGCGCCGTCACGGCACGCACGCCTTCGCGGCCATTGAGCACGCGATCCACTGTGGCGGTCGAAACGCCGGCGGCGCGCGCAATGTCGGGAATGCGCGCGCGCGCAGCGGCGCTGAGGTGAACCGTTTCGGACATAGCAGTCCTTCACAGAAAGGAAGTCCATCAAAAACCATCAAGTTCGCGGTTTGACAGCGCTTGCCGCGCACGCCTAGTCTTGCAGCTATCACGCGACGACTCAACACCGGCGACTGGAAATCAAGGCGTAAGAGCGGGCGATGATGGTTTTTGATGGATTCGATGTTCACATCAATTATAAGCAAGGAGACGCTCAAATGACCAACCTCGCGAGACGCACCCTGCTGCGTGCGGCGGCCGCCGTGCCGGTAGCCGGCGCCCTGGGCTTTCCGGCGATCGTGCGCGCGGCGTCCGGCCCGGAGTTCGTGTTCAAGTACGGCAACAACCTGCCGCTCACGCATCCGTTGAACGTGCGCTCGCAGGAAGCGGCCAACCAGATCAAAGAGGCGTCGAAAGGGCGCATGGAGATCCGGATATTCCCTAACAACCAGTTGGGCGGCGACACCGACATGCTCGCGCAGGTGCGCAGCGGCGGCATCGAAATGTTCACGCCGTCGGCGCTGGTGGTATCGACGCTTGCGCCATCGGTTGCGATCAACGCGGTCGGCTTCGCGTTCAGCGACTACAACCAGGTGTGGGGCGCCATGGACGGCAAGCTCGGCGCGTACGTGCGCGCGGCGATGCAGAAGGCCGGCCTCGAATCGTTCGAAAAGATGTGGGACAACGGTTTTCGTCAGACCACTACCAGCAATGGCCCGATCACGAGCGCGCAGACCATGCGCGGTCTGAAGATTCGCGTGCCGGTGAGTCCGCTCAGCATCGATATGTTCAAAGGACTCGGCGCCGCGCCGACGAGCCTGCAATTCAGCGAGGTCTATTCGTCGCTGCAAACGCATATTGTCGATGCCCAGGAGAATCCGCTGCCGATCGTGCAGGTCGCCAAGCTCTACGAGGTGCAGAAGTACTGTTCGCTGACCAATCACATGTGGGACGGCTACTGGTTCGTGCTGAACCCGCGCGCGTGGCAACGCTTGCCCAAGGATCTGCAGGGCATTGCCAGCGACGCGTTCAACCAGTCGGCGCTCAGGCAGCGTGAGGACGTGCGCAAGCTGAACGACGCGGCAGTCGCGGATCTGCAAAGCAAGGGGCTCTCGATCAACCGTCCTGCGCCGGATACGTTTCGCGCGGCGTTGCGCCAGGCGGGTTTCTACGCGGAATGGAAAAGCAAGTTCGGCAATCAGGCGTGGGACCTGCTCGAACAGTCAGTCGGCAAGCTGGCCTGACCGTGCTGCATACGGGTGAGGCTGAGACGAAGCGCGGCGAGCCGCCGCGAGGAGGCAGCAGGATGTCGAATCACGCATTGAATCCGGCGGAAGCGGGAGTGCCGTTGCACACCGCGAGCATGCCGCGCCGCTGGCTGAGGAGTTTCGATCGCGGTCTGATCGCGCTCGTCGAAGCGTGCGCGGCGGCGCTGCTCGCCATGGAGATCGTCGTGATGCTGGCGGGCGTGGTGTGTCGTTATGCGCTGCACCAGCCGCTCGTATGGTCCGATGAACTGGCGGGCATTCTGTTCCTGTGGCTCGCCATGCTCGGCGCGGTGCTCGCGTTGCGGCGCGGCGAGCATATGCGCATGACCGCGCTGGTCAGCCGGCTGTCGGCGCCGCGTCGCGCGTTGGTCGATACGCTGGCGATCGCCGCATCGATCGCGTTGCTCGCGCTGTTGATCGCTCCTGCGTACGACTATGCCTCCGGCGAGGCGGCGATCGTGACGCCCGCCTTGCAGATCAGCAATGCGTGGCGGGCGCTCGCGTTGCCGATCGGCGCCGCGCTCATGCTGCTGGTCGGGCTGATTCGGCTGGCCCAGGTGAGCCGCGTGCGCGACGTCGTGATCGCGCTCGGGATCACCGCCGTACTTGGCGCAGTGGTCGTGTTCGCCGGGCCGTGGTTTCAAACGCTCGGCAAGACCAATCTCGTGATCTTTTTCGTCGGCGTCGTGGCGGTCGGGATTTTTTCGGGCGTGCCGATCGGGTTTTCGTTTGCGCTCGCCACGTTCGGTTATCTGGGCCTCTCGACCTTTACGCCGCTCGAAGTCGTGGTCGGGCGCATGGACGAAGGCATGTCGCATCTCGTGCTGTTGGCTGTGCCGCTCTTCGTCTTTCTCGGCCTGCTGATCGAGATGACCGGCATGGCGCGCGCGATGATCGAGTTTCTCGCGAGCCTCGTCGGCCATGTGCATGGCGGCCTGTCGTTCGTGCTGATCGGCGCCATGTACCTGGTGTCGGGCATCTCCGGTTCGAAAGTGGCGGACATGGCGGCGATTGCGCCGGTGCTGTTCCCGGAGATGAAAAAACGCGGCGCTTCCGAAGGCGATCTGGTTGCGCTGCTCGCCACGACCGGCGCACAAAGCGAAACCATTCCGCCGAGCATTGTGCTGATCACGATCGGTTCGGTGACGGGCCTGTCGATCTCCGCGCTCTTCACGGCGGGCATGCTGCCAGGCGCTGTGCTCGCGCTGATTCTATGTGCGGTGGTGTGGTGGCGCTATCGCAAGGAAGACCTGAGCGGCGCGCAACGTTTCAGCAAGCGGCAAATCGGGCGTCTGTTCATCGTGTCGCTGCCCGCGCTCGCGCTGCCGTTTGTGATTCGCATGGCCGTGGTCGAAGGCGTGGCGACGGCGACCGAGGTGTCGACCATCGGCATTGCGTATTCGATGCTGATCGGGCTGCTGGTGTATCGCCGCTTCGACTGGCGGCGGCTTGGCCGCATGCTGGTGGATGCGGCGACGTTGTCGGGTGCGATTCTTTTCATCATCGGCTGTGCCACTGCCATGGCGTGGGCGCTTACGCAGTCCGGCTTTTCGCAGGATCTCGCGCAAGTCATGGGCTCGATGCCTGGCGGCGCATACGGTTTTCTCGCGGTGTCGATCGTCGTGTTCGTGATGCTCGGCAGCGTGCTCGAAGGGATTCCGGCGATTGTGCTGTTCGGACCGCTGCTGTTTCCGATCGCGCGGCTCGCGGGTGTGCATGAAGTGCATTACGCGATCGTCGTGATTCTCTCGATGGGTGTGGGCCTCTTTTCGCCACCGTTCGGCGTCGGCTACTACTCGGCGTGCGCGATCAGCAAGGTCAATCCCGACGCTGGCATTCGTCCGATTGTCGGCTATATGGGCGCGTTGCTCGTCGGCCTGATCGTGGTCGCGGCAATTCCCTGGATTTCGATCGGGTTTCTCTAAGCGGGTCTCTCAGGTTTCTTAACAGGTTCGACCTTCGGGCGCCGCGCTTTCGCCGCGCCGGGGCGTCGCTCGTCTTTCAACCCCGCAGCATCGGGAGAGTTTCATGAGTCGTTTCTTTGGCGAAATCCGGCAGGCAGGTTACGTGGTGCGGGATATCGAAGCCGCGATGGATTATTGGAGCCGCGTGCTCGGCGTCGGTCCGTGGTTTTATAACGAACGCGTGCCGATCGAAAACTATACGTACCGTGGGCAAATGTACGAGGTGCATAACTCGGTTGCGCTGGCGAACTCGGGACCGTTGCAGGTCGAATTGATCCAGACGCGTAACGACGCACCGTCGATGTATCGCGACTTTCTCGCCGCGGGCCATACGGGCTTGCAGCACAACGCGTACTGGACCACCTCGTTCGACGCCGATCTCGCGCGCCTGCAGGCGCAAGGTTTCAAAGTCGCGATGAGCGGCGAAGTGGGGCGCAACGGGCGCTTTGTCTACTTCGACACGGAGAATCATCCCGGTACGGTGATCGAGTTGTCCGAGATCGCCGGGCCGAAAGGCAAGCTCTTCGACATGATCTACAAGGCGTCGCTCGACTGGGACGGCCGCGAGCCGGTGCGCCGCTTTCCTGATCTGGGCACGCTATGAGCGCGGCGCCGCAAGCACAGACCGTCGACGAAGACACGCTCGAAGCCGACTATCTGATCGAGACGCCGCTCGACCCTCGCCGCGTCGCGGACGTCATGGCGGGCGAACAGTCGAGCGGCACGTTCGTGCGCGTCGCCAACGAATCGGATGCGCTGCGCGCACGCAGCCGCGCGAGCGTGCTGCGCGTCGAAGAACTCGAGGCGGCGGCGCAGCCCAGCTTGCCGAATGCATGGCTCGCGCGCCAGGGCACGCCGGGGCCGTGGCGGCGCGCGCGCATCACGCTGTCGTTTCCGCTCGCCAATATCGACGCGAATCTGCCCACGTTGGCGGCGACTGTGGCCGGCAATCTATACGACCTCGGCGAGGTGACGGGCATGCGGCTGCTCTCGCTACGTTTGCCGGCTTCGTATCGCGCGCGTTTCGAATGGCCACGGCATGGCGTGGCGGGCACGCGTGCGCTGACGCAAGTGAAGGACCGGCCGATGATCGGCACCATCATCAAGCCTAATGTCGGCCTGAGCGCGGCGGAAACGGCGGCGCTGGTGCGCGATCTGTGCGAGGCGGGCGTCGATTTCATCAAGGACGACGAGGTGTGCGCAAATCCCGCGCATGCGCCGCTTGCGGAGCGCGTGCGGGCAGTGATGTCCGAAGTGCGCCGCTACCGTGAACGCAGCGGCCGGCCCGTGATGGTCGCGTTCAATATCACCGACGACCTCGACGCCATGCGTCGCCACGCGGAACTGGTCGAACGCGAAGGCGGCAGTTGCGTGATGGCGAGCATCAACTGGTGCGGCTTTTCCGCGATCCAGACACTGCGCCGCGCGACCCCGCTGGTGCTTCACGCGCACCGCAACGGCTACGGCATGATGTCGCGCGATCCGGCGCTCGGCATGTCGTTTCAGGCTTATCAGACGCTGTGGCGCTTGAGCGGCGTCGATCACATGCACGTGCACGGTCTGGCCGGCAAATTCGCCCAGAGCGACGCCGAAGTGATCGAGTCGGCGCGCGATTGCGCGACACCGCTCGCCGCCGGTCGCGACGATGCGGTGCTGCCGGCGTTTTCGTCAGGGCAGTGGGCCGGCACCGTTCAGGCGACCTTCGACGCGGTGCGCTCGACCGACTTGTTGTTCATGTCGGGCGGCGGCATTCTCGCGCATCCGGACGGCCCCGCTGCGGGCGTCACGAGCGTGCGCCAGGCGTGGGCGGCGGTGCAGGCCGGCACGCCGCTGCCGGAGTACGCCGAGCATATGCCTGAACTGCGGCGCGCGCTGGCGTTTTTCGGCAGCCGCACGTGACCACTGCACGCGACACGGAACGAACGATGAGCACTGTGCGCGAGAGATCCAGCGACGCTCCCGCCTACGCCTTCTACGGCGACGACTTCACCGGCGCGACCGACACGCTGGCTCATCTCGCGCGCGCGGGTTTGCGCACCATGCTGTTCTTCGCGCCGCCGGATGCCGCGCGTCTTTCGACGCTCGGCCGGCTCGATGCGATTGGCGTGGCGGGCGCCGCTCGGAGCATGGCACCCGCTGCACAGCGGCAGGAGCTCGAGCAAGTCGGCGCCGCTTTTGCTGAACTCGGCGTGCGGGTGATGCACTACAAAGTGTGTTCGACGTTCGATAGCGCGCCGGAGACCGGCAGCATCGGCGTGGCGCTGCGCACGCTGCGCGCGTATTGTGCGAACGAACTCGTCGCGGTGATCGGCGGTCAGCCGAATTTGCGCCGCTATTGCGTGTTCGGCGAACTATTCGCGGCAGCCGGTGCGAACGATAGCGCGCAGACGGTCTATCGTATCGACCGTCATCCGACTATGAGCCGGCACCCCGTCACGCCGATGAACGAAGCGGACTTGCGCGTGCATCTTCAGCGTCAGGGTGTGGACAATGTGCAATTGATCGACTGGCGCTGCTATGCCGGCGACGACGCCGGGCTCGAAGCGCAAGTCCAGCGCCGGCTCGATTCGAAACCCGACGCGTTGCTGTTCGACGTGCTCGATGATTCGCATCTGCAAGCGCTTGGCCGGCTCATCGCGCGTCATGCCGCGCGATCGGCGCCCGTGCTCGCGATCGGCGCGAGCAGCGTCGCGCAGGCGTACGCGTTAGCGCGCGAGACCGGCGCCGAACTTGCCGCGGCGCAAACCCGAAGCGCGCCGCTGTTGACCCGTGCGCGCGGACCCGTTTTCGTGCTTGCGGGCAGTCTGTCGCCGTTGACCGAGGTGCAGATCCGCGCGGCGCAATCCTATCTGCGCGTGGAACTGGACCCCTTGCAAATGACGGGCGACGCGGCGAGCGACTATCTGGCCGGCCGGTTGGCGGCGATCACCGGCCCGTTGCGTGACGGGCGCAACGTACTTGCGTTCACGAGGCGCCAACCGTCGGGTGAAGGCGGCGCGCTGCCGGCACTCGCGCACGCGTGCGCGTCACTGTTGCAACAGGTGCTCGGTGCCGTGCGCTTGCACCGCATCGGCATTGCGGGCGGCGACACGTCGAGTCTTGCCGTGCGCGCGCTCGGCGCATGGGGACTGTCGTATATCGCGCCGTTATCGGCGGGCGTCACGGTGTGCCGTCTTCACGCCGATCGCGCGGAACTCGATGGCATGGAGATCATGCTCAAGGGCGGGCAGATGGGCGATACGGATCTCTTCGAACAACTGCTCACGGGCAACGGCTAACCGTTGTCTCCGAAGCCGGGATACAGCGTCATGCCGCCGTCGACGAACAACGTCGTGCCGATCGCGTGGACGCTTTCATCCGAGGCGAGCCAGATTGCGGCCCTGCCGATATCCTCCGTTGCGCTCGGCCGCCTCGGCATGCGAGTGATAGTTCACGACGACGGCCGCGCCTGCGTCCGCAAGCGCTTTGGCGACACCGTAGCCAATGCCCGAACTGGCGCCTGTGACGAGAGCAACCTGATTCGCGAGTAATTTTTCCATCGTGTCCCCCCGGCGTGACAAGTTGGGATGTGAGTCGACCGGCGACAAGGAAAGGCCGCCGGATATCCATGCAGCGAACTGCAGAGATATCCGGCGGCCTTCGACCCAACTTCAAAGAATAAGACTGTTACCTCGCTACGGCATCAACGGCTAGATGACGCCGACGACCAGCAGCACGATCACCACGATCACCACGAGACCGATGCCGCCGGTAGGACCGTAGCCCCAAGAACGGCTGTGCGGCCACGACGGGAGCGCACCGATCAGGAGAAGAATCAGCACGACTAGAAGAATAGTTCCCAACATATGAATGACCTCCGCCTGGTTGATAAGATCTGCCTTCACGACAGCCACACAGGACCCGTATTGCGAGCGTTCCTGCGAACTACAGTATCGATGTCATGGTTGAGCAAACCGCATGCCCAGGGCGAACGTCGAGCTGGAAATTCTTTGCCGCGTCACCGAGCGGTGTTGCGGGCGGCGGCTCCGATACGCGATGCAACGAGATCCGCCACGAACGCGATAGCGAGTGCTATCGCTCCGCAAGTGAAGATCAACGCGTAATCGTTATGCGTGTGCGAGAAAAGGTACGAGTAGCCGTATCCGCCCAGTGCCTGGAAGAGCGCAAAGGCTGTCGTCGCGCGGCTCCACGCGGCGCGCTGTTCGGTGTGATCGTGCGGCACGAGTTCGTGAATGCGTCCGAGCACGAGCGGCACGACGCCCGGTGTGAAAATGCCCAGAATCACGGTCGATACAGCCAGCGTCACTGCGCTGCCTGAAAAGGCGAGCAGGGCCACCGCTGCTGCTTGCAGAAGCAGGCCGACGCGGTACGCCTTGCCGAAGCCGATACGATCGCCAGCGTTGCCGCAGATCACCGGACCGACGATCGCGGCGAGGCCATACAGCACCCAGTAGTCCGCGCCGATTGCAGCGCCACGCCCCAAGCCGCGAGCGACGTAGTCGACGAGCAGCACCATCGCCGGTACGAGGCCGAGGGCATTCGCCGCGTATTGCGCGTACAGCACGCGCAGCGTCAAGCCGTGCGGGCGCGCCGTGTGATGTGCGCCAGGTGGCACGACCGCGGCAGGCGGGTTCGTGGAGGGCCAGCCGAACCAGCTCACGGCGGTCAGCACCAATGCCACGATGCCGAGGCCGATCCACGCAGTCTGCAAGCCGAAGTGGAGCAATTTCGGAATCAACGTGCCGGATGCCGCGATGCCCAGGCCCAGCCCGAGAAAGATCATGCCGCTCACGAAGCCACGGCGCGGCGCCGGAATATGCGGAAGAATCGAGGTCGCCACCAGCACCATGATCGCGCCACCGGAAATGCCCGACAACAAACGCCACGCAAAGAACCAGCTCACCGAAAGCGGATACGCGCAGGCGAAGAAGGCGGCGGTCACCACGACCATCAGCAGGCGCAACGCGGTGCGGTTCGAGAGCGCCGATGCAAGCGGCCGGCCGATCAACGCGCCGACCAGATAACCGGCGAAGTTCGCCGCGCCGAGCGTAACCGCTTGCGACGAGCTGAACCAGTGCGCCTGGATCAGCGAGGGAATCAACGGCGTGTAAGCGAAGCGGGCGAGGCCGATGGCGACGAGACTGCCGCACAGTCCGGCGAGCGTTGCAAAGAGCGCGCGGGCGTCGAGTGCGACTGGACTGGCGGACGTTATCGGTGCAGCGGACATGACGGTTCCTTTACCGGTGCGCGCGCTGATGGCGGCGCTGCCGGATGGCGGTGATGAAATCGAAGTGGAGGGTTGCGCCTTGTCAGGCGCCCGGCTCAAACGTTGTTGTCTTGCGCCGGTAGAGCAGGCAAACCGAGCAGCAGCAGAACCGGCGCTATCGCGCCGATCAGCAGCGCCGGTTGCGGATCGACCCGCGCGAGGACGCGAACGCCGATCAGCGTGGCCAGCAGGTGCGTTGCGGCGTCGTCGGCGGAAACGACGGCAGTGATCTCACCGCTTTCGGTGGCCGCGACCATGCGGCGGTAGAAAAACGCCCGGACTTCTGCGAATTCCGTGGCGACGATTTCACGGAATGCTTCGTCATCCGATGCGGTTTCGATCGCCGTATTGACCAGCATGCAGCCGCGTTTGCCAGGGTCGGCGAACGTTCGCTCCAGGATCTCATGGAAGAACAGGGTGATGCCCTGAGCCGGCGACACGCTGCGCTCCAGCCGATTAATGCGTTCGCGCAACGTGTGCTCGAGGTAATGCTCGAGCGCACGCAGATACAGCGCGCGCTTGTCGCCGAATGCGTTGTAGAGGCTCGGCTGCGTCAGGCCGGTCGATTTGACCAGGTCGCGCGTGGTGGTCGCCTCGTAGCCCTTTGTCCAGAAAGCCGCGCTCGCCGCTTCCAGCACGTCGTGCTCATCGAATTCGCGAGGTCTCGCCATGATGAATGTCCTTCCTGCGTCGCTGACGACTATTCTGTATCGGTCGATATAGAAACCGATTATATATCGACCGATACAGAATGCAAGAAGAAGATGGGGCGGCGTCTTTAGAGCACGCTGCGGTGCGGTGGAAGGGCGTCTGCGGCTGGTTGGCCGTCGGGCGTGAGGTCGCTTTCCGGATAGCTGATGCGCACGGGGGGCACGAACCACGCGAGGCACAGCCCGATCAGCGCGGCGCCGCCAGCCACCAGAATGCCGATGTGAATCGATTGCACCAGTGCTTCGCGGGCGGATCTCATCATGGCGTCGCCCGCGTGGCCGGCGCTTACCAGACGATTGATCAACGCGGCCTGTTCCGCGCGATCCACCAGCAGTTCAGGACTGGCGAAGGATTTGAACCACTGCGTCGCCTGATAGGAGTCGAGCGAGCGATGCACGCCGCGCGAATAGAGATGGCCGAGCAACGCGCCGGTCATCACGGTGCCGAGCATGCCGCCGAATGTCCTGAGCGATTGAAGCAGCGCGGTGGCCGCGCCGACATGATCCCGCGCGACGATCTGCTGCGAACAAATCGTCAGGCTGGTGGCGACCAGGCCGAGGCCGATTCCGCTGATACCCATACACGACATCCACACCAGATGCGGCTCCGTGCCTCGCAAGACGACCACGCTGAGACAGGCAAGCGCGGATAGCGCAAAACCGACATACATGATGCCGTTCGCGCGATGGATCCGTGTGACGATACGATTGTTGACCACGCTGCCCACCGTCGTGCCGAGCAGCAGCGGCGTAATCAGCATGCCCGAGTCATGCGCGGACATCGCGTAGCCGCCCTGAAACAGCAGCGGCACGTAAAACACCAGCGAAAACAGCGCGAAGCCGCCGAGCACCGACATGGCGAAGAGCGCGGAGAGCTTGCGGTCCATGAGCATGTCCACCGGCACGATCGGATAGCCCACGCGCCGCTCCCATAGCCACAGAATCAGTCCGCAAGTCGCGCTCACGACGATCAGCACGACGGTCGTGGTGTCGAGACCGCGCCTCGGAAGCAGCTCGATCAGCAGTTGCACTGCGCCGAACGTGAGCGCGAGCACGAACGCACCGAGCCAGTCGAGCCGCACGGGACCCTTGCGCCGCAGATGGAGAAGCGGCGGCAGAAAGCGCTGCACGAACAGCAGCGACACGAGTCCGACCGGAACGTTGACGAAGAACACCAGTCGCCAGCCGCCATATTGCGTCAACATGCCGCCGAGGGTCGGCCCGATCATGTTGGCGATGCCGAACGCGGAAGTGACGAACACCAGCCAGCGCAACCGCAGTTTCGGATTGGGGAACAGATCGGCGACGGTGGCGAATACCGTGCCGATCAGAATGCCGCCGCCGATCCCTTGCAGGCCGCGAGAAATCACCAATACCAACATGCTGTTGGCGAGTCCGCACAAGACGGAAGCACCGGTGAACAACAGGATCGCGGCGAGTAGAAAGCGCTTGCGGCCGAACAGATCGCCCAGTCGCCCGAAGATGGGAATCGTGATGACAGAAGCCAGCATGTACGACGTCGCGACCCACGCGTACAGGTCGAAGCCCTTCAGTTCGGCGACGATGCGCGGCAGGGCGGTGCCGACAATGGTCTGATCCAGCGCCACCAGCATCGCGACGAAGGCGATGCCGAGCATCGCCAGCAGCGATTCGCGGAACGGCAGCAGTTGCCCGCTCGGAAGCGGCGCGGCGAGCCCGGCGCTCATGATGTACTTACTTGTTGCGGGCGGCCAGATGTCTGCCGAGGGCGGCGCCCAGGTCTTCGTCGGTCATGGCCGGGAAGATGCTCATGGTGAGCAGGTCGCCCCATTCGAGCGCCAGCGCCGAGATGCCGCGCGTGTCGTCCGCTTCGACGACCGCAAAGCCGTGCAATCCGCCGATAGCGTGCCAACGGCCCAGCAGTTTGATACCGTCCGGCGCCTGGCCTCCGGTCTTCATGAAGCGTTCGATGACGGAACCCTCGGCAGTAGGTTGACCGGTCCATTGGACGATGAATTTCATGGGCGTCTCCAATTCGAATTGGCGATGCCGGCTCGTGGCGCGCTGCCATCGTCGCTGAAGGTCTGCGACGCGTCGTGGATGCGGCGCGACCGCTTTAGCGCCAGCAAGCTGTCCGGATAGTGCGTGCTATTGGCGGACGGCGAAAAAAACCACGTGGCGTCCTAAGCATCATAGGTGAGCGAACGGCCGGCGGCGTCGCCGCGTGCGGACATTCACCAGGCTAAATGAACAAGCCCGTTCCGCGACGAAGAAACGAAGCGGGATGTTTGCGGGCGCGGGTATCTCGGGCGTCGTCGGGGAGCAACTTGGCGGTGCGTCGCCCGAAAAGAAATCGGGCGGCTGGCCGGTGTGAATTGCCGGCTGCCGC